>JBCCUW010000010.1:0-24608 GCA_039196385.1 Pseudomonadota bacterium | reverse complement strand
GACTAATTAGCTACGGTACGCACGCCTTGTACCAGGCGTTTCCTGAACGTGTAGTTGATGGCAGTTCTGTCCGCCGTATGCAATTGCACGCCGGTGGTTTCTTCAATCTGCACAATTTGCAGGGTCACGTTATCTCTGGCTCCGCGAAGCAGGGTCAGGTCCATCATTTCCTGGGCTATGGCCTGACTGTCACCGCCTTCGAGCAACGCCGCCAACTCTTCTTCTTCGACTTCAATGATCAACCCGTCGCTGCACAACAGAAATGTATCGCCGTCGCGCAGGTGACCGCGAATTTCGTCCACGGCCAGCCGCTCGCGTGCCCCTACCGCACGAGTGATGCGATTAGACGCCGGGTGGCCGCGCGCCTCTTCCGGTTTGATTTCACCGGCGTCGACCATCTGTTGGACGACGCTATGGTCTTTTGTCAGCGCCTTCAATTTACCTTCGCGAAGGCGGTAAACTCGGCTGTCGCCTGCCCACAGGCAGGCACAATCGTTGTCATGAATCAGTAGCACCACAAC
Organism: Pseudomonadota bacterium; assembly: GCA_039196385.1. GTDB lineage: Bacteria > Pseudomonadota > Gammaproteobacteria > Pseudomonadales > Azotimanducaceae > UBA4421. The sequence continues at coordinate 24,087 of JBCCUW010000010.1, read as the reverse complement.
CGTGCTGCCCATGATTTTGCCTTCGCCCAGTGATTGTGATTCTGCCAGTACGTTCTTGTTGGCGAGGTGCAGACTTTCCCGTACCCGGGTAACCAGTTCGTCGATACTGTGACAGACAGGGACCTGGCTGATGGCCTCGATCACCAACTGGCTGGCGCGGTCACCCCTGCTGTGACCACCCATGCCGTCTGCCACTACCCAGATGCCACGTTCCGGCAGGCTGAGCAAAGCATCTTCGTTTACTTTGCGCCTGCGTCCACAATCGCTGCTGTGGCCGGACCACCAACGGAAGCTCACTGCAATGGCCACCTTGTCTGCCTTTAATGGCTCAATAATACACAATTCTCTTTCCCAGCGCCGAGCCTTTAAGATTCGTATAGAATGGGGTATATGAAGTCTATAGCGCGCATCAAGTCGTTTATTGGTGAGCTGAAGCGTCGCAAAGTATTTCACGTAGGCAGCATCTACCTGGTGACTGCCTGGGGTTCGTCATTGGGCGCAGCTGAGCTGTTTCCTGCCTTTGGCGTGCCGGACTGGGGAGTGCGCGCTTTTGTTATCGCCGCAGCACTGGGCTTACCCATCGCTCTAGTCCTCGCGTGGGCGTTTGAAATCACGCCAGAGGGTGTGATTGTTGACCCGGGTGTTAAACCACGTCATGACAAGCGGGAAGAAGCCCCGCCCCTGCCTGTTGCCGGTAGTAATACGACGCTGTTGCAGGTGGCCAGCGTGCGCGCTTCATGGTCTGGGCCTGGTGGACAGCACAGTCAGGACTTCAATAACACCTTCATCATCGGGCGAGATGCTGACGCACAGGTACGCCTTGCGGATAACAAGGTCAGTCGCGCGCACGCAAGGGTGTACTTCGACACCGGCAGTTGGTGGATAGCCGACCTTTCCAGCCGTAACGGTACCATTGTCAACGGCCGCCAGATTACGGAGCCCACCAGACTCCAGGACTTGAATGAAATCCAGGTGTTTGACGGTGCGCCCTACATCACTCTGGATGTTTTGCGTAAGGCAGATGAAACCGTTCTGCATACCGTGGATTAGACATGCTTGAGGTGCCGCGCGATCTGCAGTTGGGGGAATGCGCGCTCAACGTCTGGGTCACCGCTGAGCAACGCCCGGCTTGTCTTGAATTATTGGGTGCATTGGAGCAGACCGGCGTGCGTTTTAACTGGCCTGGCGGACCGGCGGCGCTGCCTGGAAAGTACTTTGGCGACAGAGTTAGTGAGGGCCATATACTGTGTTGGTCGGCAGGCTGGCACAGCCACCGGAAAACACTGTTGAAGTTGCTGCGCTCGGCCCAGGCACACCAGTATCTGTTGCTTGATCTGGATGGCTCCCTGCCCGATGAGGTGCGCGCCGGGGGGTTAACAGTGAGTGGTGTGCCAGCCTGGGTGCAGCTGCAGGTTCTGCGCTTTGCATTGCAACGTATTGAATGGACCTGGGGTCGTCCCGACGACATCGCGACCCAGGTGATGCCGGCATCCCTGCATATTCGGTTTGCTGGTCGTCAGCTACAGGTGCCTGCAGACTTCGACGGCCTGATTGCTGCTGGACGGGGCAGTGAGTGCCAGGTGCAGCTGCCATCCAGCTATGTGTCTCGATTACACGGTTGTTTTCAGGCCACGGTTGAAGGTTTCAGTTATCGCGACATGAGCCGCAATGGCACCGTGCTGCTGCAGGCCCATGAGGAGATGATCCTGCACGAAACGGAAGTGCTGTTGCGCGGGCAGGGTGAATTGCGAATGGGTGATCAGCTTGTGTCTTTTCGGGTGGCTTGAGCAGCCCTGCCAGGTTTACCGGCGGCGTTCAAGATGAGCCGCCGGCACACTGACCTTCGTGCCATCGGGCGCCGCGTTGACCTGGACTTGGCGGTGCGCTGCATTGAGCTGTCGCGTCTGGCTTACCGCCCACCCGCGCTGGGCGCAGACATTGCTAAGCGTGTGGGTTATCAGCACTATGCCTGGCTGTCGCGGCGTGAACAGCGCGACTTTTCACTGGTTTTGACCGACGGGCAATACCGTTACGTGGTGTTTCGCGGTACTGATCAGCATCTGGATTGGCTGACCAATCTGCGTTTGTGGCGGCGCACCACTCCTTATGGTCGGGTGCACAGGGGGTACTACGATGTGGCTTTGGCGTTTCAGAAAGAACTGACCCAACAGTTGGCGCAGTTGCCGGATTTGCCCACGGTTTTCACCGGCCACAGTATGGGTGGCGCGTTAGCGCTGCTGGCGGCTTTATATCAGCAGGAGCAAGGTATCAACGTGCGCAGTATTTACACCTTTGGCCAACCGCAGGTGGGTAACAAACAGTTCAGCGCCCACGTGGAAGAACATATCCGCGCGCCCTATTTTCGTTTTGTGCACGGTGCGGATGCGATTGCGGTCTGGGGGATGGGACAACAGGCGTTGCTGGGTAGCGTGTGCTACTTTGATCTCCGCGGGCGGCTGCAGTTCGGCCGCCATCTTGGTGGGTTGCCCAAACTCAGCTTACGTTTGCACCGGCTGGAGCACTATCGTTTTTACTTGCGGTTGAATCGACTGAAGCTCAGAGCGCTGGAACAAGGCCAGGACGCCACCATGATTCCCCCTTAGGCGGGCATGGGTGTCGAGCCTGGCCTGTCTGGCTGTACTTCAGTTAAGAATAAAGTCGATACCAACGCCCCAGAACACATCGGAACGCAAACCATCGTCGTTCAACGGTAAGCTGACGAACGCAGTAAGTGGTGCGTTGCGATTGCGGAATGGGTTCCACTTCGCAGAAAAAGCGATATCCACGATGTTGTTGCCGATCTCGTCAACGTGTGGATTGTTGCGTCCGATTATGTCGATTCCACCTGTGAATGTGGGCGTCAGACGGGCATCAAAACCCACTGCGTAAGAGTAGTTTTCCAGTTCGTTACGGCTGGTGGCGGCTTCGTACGCCAGATTGATATGCGGGCTGAACCAACCGTACTGTTTGGAGGCGATAAACATCCCCTTGAATTTGGTTTCGCCTGTGCCTAACAGATCTTCTTCGTCACCGGTTGCGAAAGTCACCTGGCCCAGCACCGCCAGATCCCAGCCGGCGTTGTCGCCGCTGAAGTTGTATTTGGTGCGCAGGATCACGTCACCCAAGCCGGTTTCTTCACCACCCGTACTGGAAAAACGCGCGTTCGGATCAGCGCCGAAGCTGTGTACCGGGTTGCCGTTAAACGTTGAGCCGGCGTTTGCAAGCACGATAGTAGCTTCGGAAAACGCTTCAGCTTCCAGAGTCACAATGGGTACCACCAGGCCGATGTCCCAGTTGTCGGTAATACCGTAGTTGGTGGTGAGCGCCCAGACTTCCTGCTTAATGTTCAAGTCGATGTCGAGGATAATGGTGTCTTCCTCAAAACCGGTGCGCTGTCCGTCAGGTGGCGGAATGGGTGGCGGCCCAACCGCACAGCAGTCCTGGTGAATCAGGGTAATCTGGATCTCATCCAGGTCATCACCATCAAGCTCGTCATATTCTTGTGATGAATATGCCAGACCAAAACTCAAACGGCCTTTACCGATGGTTTTGGCCCGTTCTGCCAGCAGCGGACCCAGGCTGTCCTCCACTTGTACCGGAGCTCCAGCAGACAGGTCAAAGGTGATACCAGTGACGGTTGAGTTAAGCGCGAACACGCCTGTGGCCGAAATGACGCCGGTACTGAGCGCGCTGAGCTGCGCGATTTGTTCCGGGCCAGTGAAATGCGGTACGTGGGCATCCGCTATCTGTTGCGGAATGCCGGTAGCCGGCGGTAGAAACAGACCATTGCCGCCATACAGGCCTGAAACAAACGCTTCTAACTCACCGGGTTCGCCGTGATCGGCATGTGCCAGTGAGGCAAATGCTCCTAATGCGGCGCACAAAATGCAATGCATTGTGCGCAGGCGCCATTTAACATCCATATTAACTCCCCCTTTTTGGATGAATCACAAGTGTCTGCTGAAGTTGCACGGTCGTCAATACGGAAATTCGCTGTAAGTGCCGTCTTGTCAGTTCATTGTGTCACTCTCATGACACTGACTCTGATTCTACTGGCCGTGGGTGGGTGTGATGCCGATTTCGCGCCAACCGCCGCTGCGGTGGGCCAGCCCCGTGATGCTGCGGGCTGGGTGAGTTATGGCGGAGCTGGTGGCCAGAAGTACAGCGATCACAGGGTGATCAACAAAAGCAATGTGGCGCATCTTACGCCGGCCTGGATTTACCGTACCGGGGACATTGCTACAGTTGCCCAGGCAACGCCGATTGTCGCGGCGGGCCGGTTGTTGTTCTGCACGTCTTTTAATCAGGTTATTGCGTTGGATCCTCTTACGGGTGGCGCGCTGTGGCAGTTTGACGCGGTGATTGATCGGCAGGCGCGCCCGGCGAACGAATTCAACTGTCGTGGTGTAGCAGTGCGTCTGGCAACGTCTGCCGAACCGGGAATGTGTCGTCAGAGGGTGTATATGGCGACAAACGATGCACGACTGATGGCCCTGGACCTGGAAACAGGCGCGCTGTGCGCCGGTTTTGGGCAACAGGGTGTCATAGATCTCAGCCATGGGGTCGGCGAAATCAAGTGGGCCGGGGAGTATCAAGTGACTTCACCGCCGGTGGTGGCGGGAGATGTGGTGATTGTTGGTTCAGCAGTCAGCGACGGTAATCGAGTGGCAGCGCCCAGCGGGGTGGTGCGTGGCTACGATGCCCGCAGCGGGGAGCTGGTGTGGGCATTTGATCTGGCCCCGCCTGGTTTTGACTATGCCCGCCGTCCGGTAAGCTCTGCAGGTTATGCGCTTGGTACGCCCAATGTCTGGAGTGTTATGAGTGTCGACGCTCAGCGTGACCTGGTTTTTCTGCCGACGGGTAATCCGTCGCCCGACTATGACCGGGGCGCGAACGCGGATCTGAATCACTATGGTTCGTCCGTCGTTGCGTTGCGCGCCAGCAGCGGCGAGGTGGTGTGGCACTTTCCCACCGTGATCAATGATCTGTGGGATTTTGATGTACCCGCGCAGCCGGTGCTGGCGGATCTGACGCTGGCTGGCGTGCTCACCCCCGTGGTCATTCAGGCGACTAAAATGGGCTTTGTCTTTGTGCTGCATCGTGAGACCGGTGAGCCGGTGCTTGAAGTGACCTACCGGGATGTGCCGGTAACGGGCCCGCTGGCTGATCAGCTCTCCCCTGTGCAACCATTTCCACCGGCGGCATTTCAAGTCTCCAGAAGCTATCAGCGCGGCAGTTTGCCGTTGGGTCTGTGTAATGGCGTTGATGACGCCAGCGTCCTTGGACCCGTGTATACGCCGATCACGGAGCGCTGGACGGTGGGGCTGCCGAGTAACATGGGCGCCATCAACTGGGGTGGTGTTGCGGTAGATGCGGAACGTGGGCTGCTTGCGGTTAATACCAATTCCGTGCCGTTCCGCACGCGCCTGATCAAACGCGCGGACGCGCAAGATCTGCTGGCTGTCATTGATGCTCAGGACACCTCCGATGAGGCGCGTGAACAAGCCCGCGAGCGTTTCAAAGCGCGCTTTGATCTGCCCGACAGCGTCGAGGTTGCGCCACAACATGGATCAACCCATCTGATGGCGCGCCACATGCATATGGATCCCTGGTTGGGCGCACCCTGCAGTGGCGCGCCGCTAGCGGAAATGCTGGTGATCGATATCAACGAGCAACGCCAGGTGTGGCGCAAACCCCACGGTAATCTGCGGGATTATCTGGGTCTGCCGCTGAATTGGGGAGCGCCTGGCATGGGCGGGCCAATGCTCACCGCAGGTGGCCTGGTGTTTGTAGCCGCCGCCGCGGAAAAAGCGGTGCGTGCATATGACGTCGATAGCGGTGAGGAGCTGTGGTACCACCGCCTGCCGCATCCTGGGAATGCCACCCCAACAACGTATACAGTGCAGACGGAAGCCGGGCCGCGCCAGTTTGTTGTGCTGCTCGCCGGCGGGGATGCCCGGTCAGGGATGGGTGGCGTAGGTGACTATCTGGTGAGTTTTGCTTTGCCGCAGCAGCTGTGACGGGGCTCAGCTCTTGGACAGAGCGTGGATGTGGCTGAGCACAAATGACTGTCTTTGGCTGATGTTGCCAACAGGTACTTCTACCGGCTGATAACCACAGCGAACATACCAAGCGCGCATCTGAGCATAGATCTCCTGGGCTTCCGCAAAAGTCTGATCCCGCTCATTATCGGTGACGTAAATGTCGCGCCAGGGTGGAAACAGAAACACCTGCTTATGGTATCGGAAGTTTCGCGACAGCAGATCAATATACGCCGCCGGTATTGCCCCGCATTGCTTCGCCATAGCCAGTGCATCAACGATACCGCGGTCGAACAAGCTCACCTGCTTTGCGGGGGTGCGGTGATAGTTGTGGATGTCTGCCTGCAGAATTGCGCAAGCAAATTCCCGTGGCGGTGGCCGTGGTGGCAAGCCTGCCCTGTTGCGTTCACGGATGAGTGCCCGGGCCACCTCGGGCACCGTGCATAAGCTTTGTTGGTGCAGCGTTTCAAGCAGGGTGGTTTTACCGCTGCCCGGCCCGCCGGTAAAAACGAATCTCATATTCATAGTGGTTTGTCGTCTTGAGTGTTTGCTGAGTGGATTTTGGTTTCGTGACATGTGGCGCGCTACGTTGATGTTCGGTTGAGGCTTGCCGCCGTGGAATGATTACTTTCTCAACCTTTCGAAGAAGGACAACGCGAAATGGAAAGCTTGGGAAGTCTCGGAAATCTTGGGGGCGTTACCAGTCAGGGGAATCAGGGAAGCCTGGAAGGTCTGGAAGGTCTGGAAGGTGTGGCAGGTCTGGAAGGTCTAGTAGGCTGGGTGTTCTGGGGGCCATAGCCGCGGCTGTCTGGATTGTGGCCGCGCTGGGCGCCTGGTTTTTTCGTACCAGAACAGCGCATAGTCGTCGCGTCGGAATGATGGGTGAGGAGCAGCACCAGGCGCTTGTCGAAGCTTTGGGTCAGATGAATAAGGCGGCTATCTCATTGCTGACAAGCGCGGAACACAGGACCAAACAATTTGCAGAAGAGATTGCGGAGGCTTTTGCTGCAGCGGGTTGGCAGACCCAGCTTGAAATTAGACAGGGCGTTTTTGCGCCAAGTACCGATATCGTGCTGGTTATTCCTGTTGGCCAGGAAAGCGCGGGAAGTATTCGCGCTTTCCGTGGTACTAAATCTCAGTACAACATCATCAGGGCGATTGAAAAAGCGTTTAGCGTGTCCAACCTGGGCTATTCGAGGGGCTGGGATGAAGAAGGTAGCGAGGTGAAGTTACTCATTGGTGGGCAGGCGGTACAATAAACGCACATTCCCTGGATGAATTGCCAATGACGACTCCACAAGATTCTCTGCTGGCTGCGCTTGCCCCCATTCTGGACAACATGAGCGCAGACGAAGCACCCTTGCTGCTGGCATCGCTTGAGCGAATGGCTGCGGCTAAATACCGAGCCTGGGCAGAAAGCGCCGAAGATGCCGTTGAACGTCAGGGTCTGCTTGATTGTGCGCTACGTGAAGAAGCCATCGCCGAGTTCATTGAATCGCTGAACCCGGACTGCGACCGCCAGTTGCGCGAACTTGCCGGTAAATACCCCCAGGCCCAGGAGCTTTACGATGGCGTGATGGAGGGCCAGGAGCGGAGTGAACAATTGCGACGCCAGGCTGATGGTGAATTGGGCGGAGCAGAATTTTTACTACAGTTCGCGGCAGCCAGTGATGGTGCAGTAGCGGCTCAGTTTGAGGCCCTGGCGTGCTGTGAAGAGGCTAACGCCAAATTTCTACGTGCGCTGATCCGATAACGCGGCAATCGCCGCGTACAGAAGTTAACGGACGGGCTGGTAGACCGCTTAAAAAGCGCTGGCAATCGCCAGATACAGCCACATGATCGCGATGATGGCGACACTGGTGAAATAGGCGGGAATGCGCAGTTGCAGTTTGTTGCTGCCCGTATGCACATAGGCGTGAATCACGCGGGCAATCACGTATGTCCAGGCCAGCGCAACCAACACCAGGTCGACCTTGTTCAGCGCCATAGCTGCAACGCAGCCGGCGTAGAACAACACTGGCGTTTCAAAGAGGTTGGCGAAATGTCGAGATAACTGTAGCGACTGCTCCGGTTCCGAACCGCCCTGATAGGTGCGAAAGTAGTCCGCATTAACCTGGCCGTCTTCGACCGACTTGGTGCGCGCGCGAAATAGTGCAACCAGTACGGTCAAGGTCAGAATGACCATTACCAACATCGGATAAACAAGGGCGCTCGGATTCATCAGGTGCGTATCCTCAAATAACTGCAGTCAGTGTATCACCCGCAGTTCCCCATCAGCTATCCGCGGCCCACTTCAGCCAGGCTCGGGCGTTCATCACCAGGAAGACGGTATTGGCTACCACCATCGCAAGGCTGGAACTGAGCAGCCCAATCACGATCCAGCAGCCGTTACCGGTCATCATCAGCACAAAGCCATGCCGTGACTTATTGCCCAGCAGGTAGATCGCAAAAAAGGTCAGCATCATGGCCAACCAGTCGATGGCGAAGTAATTGAGTAGCAGATCTTCCATCGGTTGCCTTGTCAGTCACCAGGTTGCACCAGCCTAACAGCTGTTGGGGATTTCCTGGTTGAGGGAAGTTTGAGGCGCAAATGACTGCGCCTCAGGCAGATCAATTGCTGTTGTTTGCGAGACTCAGCTCACCGGCCTGTAGAAAACAGGTTTTGTTAAACAGACTCAGATCCAACGGGTTGGGCAGTCGCACGTCGCTCAGGTCTGGCAGTGGCTTTTTTCCCGGCTGGTAGCGTCTGTCGATTTGCGCAAGAAAAACCAGTCGGATGTCTCGCTGTTGGGCAAATTGCTTCAGACTGGCGACCTGCTCGGCAATGGCCGGATTGCTGCGTCGCTGATCCAGCAGTTGCAGGTAATCAATTACCACCAATGTATTGGGGTGCACTGGCTTCAGCCTGGCTTGAATGTACGCGGCGCAGATAGCATCCGAAGCGTCAAACTCAAACAGACTGGTGTACGTTTGCAGATGATGGCCCAGGCTTGAGAACTGTGCTGCAATGTCTGCCTGGGTGTACTCCAGGCTGAAAAAGAAGGCCCGTTGCCCGGCGTTCATCGCCGCGATGGCCAGTTCTACGCCCAGCGTGGTTTTGCCTTGGCCTGCCCGGCCGCCAATGAGCATCATATCGCCGTTGTGCAGCGCAGCGAATACCTTAGCAGTGGGTTGCCTCGCGGCAAGCTTGCGTGCCAGCAGACTCCAATTGCGAAATCCCTGCGACCGGGCGACTTGGTCAAGTGCCTGGTGTAAAGGTAGTGATTGCTCCCGGGACAGGAGCCGTGCCTGGCGTTTCAGTAAGTAAATTGGGGCGGTTAAGCGCATGTTGAACCTCCTGCGGCGGGTGCTGGACACGGTCCCTCCTTCAGTGTCTTGTGTGCGCGCCCGCAGAGTTGGCTTTATGGACAAAGTAACCCGGCACGATAAGTACTTTCCCGATGGAGGGGGGTGGCCCGGGTGTGAGGCTCTCGATAATTATGCCGCACATTTTTCTGCTACAAAAGTGTTGGAAAAAAATCGGCGTTACAAAAACTTGGCTGATTGCTCAGATGGTGATCTGGTAGCCGTCGTACGCGCAGATTTCCTTCACCCGCTCGGTGTTGGCAAGCATATCGGTATGCATATGGGTCAGCACAATTTGACGTGCAGATGACAAGGCTGCGATGTCGGGGTAGTTGAGATGCCATTTCACAGCCTTGCTGTAGAAGTAGCATTCCGCGATCAACAAGTCTGCATTTTCGACTAATTGGATGAGGTCGGGTGTGAGTTCGCCGTCACCGGTAAACACGATTGATTTATCTCCGATCTCCATCCGCATTGCCAATGGATTGGTTTGCTTCGTGTGTCGGGCAGCAATGGTCCGCAGTTTCAAGCCTGCCAGCTCGTATTCCTGGTCTGGCGTCAGGGTGACGTATTTCAGCTGAAAGCTTGGCTGCATAATCTCACTACCCGGGAACAATACGCTTTGCAGTTGGGCTATGTGGTGTTCGACGCTTGCAGGACCAACAATGGTCAGGGGTGCGGTGCGGCGTGCTCCGAGCATCGCGTCGAGCAGCAGAAAGGGCAAGCCGCCGCAGTGGTCGCCATGTAAGTGAGTTAGAAAAACAGCATTGATACTGTTAAGGTCGATCTGTTGCTGGCGTAAACCGGCTAGTGAAGTGGTGCCGAAGTCCACCGTGAAGCGCAGATCCGGTGTGTCTACCAGAATGCAAGTCTGGAGACGTCCGCCGCTGCCAAATGCGTCTCCTGAGCCGATAAACGTTGTGGTGATTTCTGCCATACGGGCAGCATACAATCTGGCTCGTCTGTTAGCGAGGCAGGTATGTCATGAAAAGCGTTCTTAAGGTCGATATGTCGCGGCACAACCTTCTGATCCACCCGGATCTGCAGATCGACGCTGCGGAAAAAACTTCGGGCCCACCGCAACGGATCAGCGGCTTAACCCTGGGTGTTGTGGATATGGCGCAGCCGCCACCGCATGGCGGCGAGATGCACCCTGATGGGGATGAAGTACTCTATGTTGTCTCCGGTCGTATTCGGCTGATTTATGACAATGCGCCGGACTTGCCGATGGTACTTGCCGCTGGTGACGCCTGTATTATCCCCGCTGGTGAATGGCATCGTCTTGAAGTTCTGGAACCGGCCCGGTTGATCCACGTCACCCCGGGGCCTGGGGGTGATGCACGACCAGCATAGCCGGGGGATAAGGAATCTGGTTATATCCGCCGGGATTTGTCCAGATAACCGGCAGTGTATGCGGTGAACGCGGCGCCGCAAACGATCAGGCTGATGCCGGTGCCTAACACCAGCGCAAAATTACCTTGACCAATCAGCAACGCGGCGATAACCGGGCCTGTGGCTGGACCGATGCTGTTGACGAGGGCGCCGACGGATGCCAGTTGCCCTGTGGGATCCAGCTCAGAAATGTTGGCCAGTTGGTACGGTACGGTGATACTGAAAAAAATACCGAACAACAGATTACCGACAACATAACTGGCGGGAAACTGGAATAGCAACATGGCACACGCAAATGCGGTTAACAAGGCACCCCCAGCGCTGGGTAACAGCCTGCCGCTACGGGTGGACCAGTAGGCAACAAACAGGGCGCTGGGCACGCCAACCCACAGTGACAGAGCGACTGTCCAGCCGATAAAAGCGCCACCGAAACCGTACGCCTGCCCCATTTCAAACACGTAAGCGTAAGCTGCCAGCTGGCCAACCTGATACAAAAATAACCCGGCCAGGGCGCACAAAACAGCGGGATGCCGCTTGCCTCTTGGGGTGGGTTGTGGGTTGTGCTGCGTGCTCTCAGTGACCGGAGGGTAGTCGCTGAGCAAGGGCACTAAACACAGGGTCAGTGCCGAAACACCCATCAGCACATACCAGATGGGTGTGATGCCGACACTGTCGATCAACGGCGCCAACAAGGCTGTGATGGTGCCTCCTAGTAACAACTGCGTGGCAACTGCGATAGCAAAGGTTCGCTCTGCCTGGCCGGCCCGGGTGATGATCATGGCGGCAAAGCCGATCAGACATCCTGCGGCCAGGCCGTGGGTAAAGCGCAGGATCGTCAGAGTCAGGGGTTCATGGTGACCGGTGCTGATGAAGTCAACCGCAAAGATGACCGTAATCAGTGCGTACACGCTGGGTCGCCAGGGCAGATAGCGGATCAGTCCAATGGCCAGCAGGCTCCCTGCGGCGGCGCCATACATGTTAGCGGCAAAAACCACTGCGGCGGATTGGCTTGTGAACATACTGGATTGTTCAAGCGCAGAAATGATCAGTGGGCTGACGTAAGCGTATAACAGGCCGACTGTGGGGATGAGGGCGAGTACGCAGCGGGCTGCGATGCTCTGCGGTTCGAGCACAGGGATTAGAACGCTGCTTGTGACATCACGTGATTATCCGCAACGCCACCCGCTGAATGCAAGTTTCTGCCTGGCTACCGTTGTGCTGATTTAGGCGTATAGTATTTGTACCGATGTTGTGAGGGGCGTCGCGGTGAATCTTGAGAAAGTGGTTTTTGGTTTCTTTATTGTTCTGGCGTTAACGTTGAATGTCGCCTTTGTGATGGGTGAAATTGGCAACCCTGAACATCATAGTATCTGGCTTCTGTTTGCTGCTGTGGTGGTCAATCTGATAGCGACGGTGCTTAAATTTGGTGATCGTTCGCAGGTTGGTGCTTTGCTGCTCGCGACGGCTCTGGTAGCGGACCTGCAGCTGATTGCGTCCAGCTTGATATGGACTTTTGCGGACAGCCTGACCGTTGCGATCATGGCAAACATTGTCTCGCTGGCGTATGGCGCGCTGGCGGCCAATGTTGTTTCGGTCACGTTGCTGGTCAGCGAATCACTTATGTCTGGCAGGTAGCCGGCATGGCGAAAGGCTCTGATCTCGATCGCGTCACCGCTATCGTGCTGCGCGAGATGCGTCCGCCGCTGATTATTCTGCTCTGTGTTTATGCGCTTGGTATCGCGGTCATGGTATTGATTCCTGGCCTCGATGGTCAGCCTATGAGCGTCTTTCATGCTTTCTATTTTATGACGTATACCGCGACGACAACGGGGTTTGGCGAGTTGCCTCGAGAGTTCAGCGATCCGCAGCGACTGTGGGCAACGGTTTGTCTGTATATGAGCGTAGTGGCCTGGATTTATGCCATCGGCACCATTATTCGTCTGGTGCAGAATCCGCATTTTACGCTGGCTCTGGCACAAAGCCGTTTTGCGCGCTCTGTGGGTCGGATCAAAGAGCCTTTTTATATTATCTGTGGATTCGGCGATACCGGTAGTCTGTTGGCTCGCGGGTTGAGCGATCACGATATGAGTGCCGTGATTATCGACAGCGATGTGGAACGGATCAAAGCCCTGGGGCTGCGCGACTATCGGGTGCCCATGCCGGGTCTTGAAGGAGATGCCAGTGTACCGAAAAACCTCAAGGACGCTGGATTGGACCGCGATAATTGTCATGGTGTGGTGCTGTTGACAGGTGACGATGATGTGAACCTGAAGATTGCGGTCATGACGCGGTTGCTGAACCCAGGCGCTGAAGTGATCTGCCGATCTACCAACCGGACGCACGATGAAGAGTTAATCGGGCTTGGCTCGGTGGTGCTAACCGATCCTTATGAAACGTTTGCGCGAGAGCTGGGTTTTGCGCTGCATCAACCGCCCTTGCACACGCTGGATGAATGGCTTGTTGGTGCGCGTGGCGTCAGCTTGTCAAACCTGGTTTCCTACCCGCGTGGTCGTTGGATCTTATGTGGTTATGGCCAGATGGGTCGTTGGCTGTTCCAATCACTGACTGAGTGGGGTGTGGAGACGGTAGTCATTGATCCGCGCGTCAATACCGTCGCTGAAGTTGCGGTGGGTATTCAGGGCCTGGCCACCCGGGCTAATTTGAGCGACGCGGGGATTGCTCAGGCTGCGGGCGTGATTGCTGCAACAAATAGTGATGCGGACAATCTGGCGATCCTGTTGACCGCGCGCAGCTTAAATAGTGATGCCAAGCTGATTGTGCGGCAGAACAATCACGAAAATGAACTGGCGTTTAATGCGGCATCTGCGGATTTGATTATGCAGCCTAGTCTGGTGACCGCGCGACGAATATTGTTGCGGCTGATTTCGCCGCTGATTCAGGAAATGCTGGAGTATCTGGAAACTCACGAGCGCTTGCTGTCGGACGAACTGCTACCGCGGCTGCGTGACACCATCGATCAGCCGAATCCGTCGCTATGGACCGTACCCATATGCGCCAGCGATACGCCGGAAATTGTCACATATCTGCAGAACAACGAGCTTGTGTTGGGAGATCTGTTTCGGGACATGCGCGACCGCCAGCGGCAGTTGAACGCTGTGCCCTTGATGCTTAAGCGAGGTGATGAGCGACGCGTGATGCCGGCATTGGATGAGCCGCTGCAACCTGACGACGTGATTCTTGTTTGTAGTACGGCAAGGTCCAAGTCCCGGGTGTGGTCGAGTCTGAGCGACGGCTATACGCTGGCTTATCTGGCAACGGGCATAGAACCATCGCGTAACTGGCTGTTGCGGTCCAGAGCGTGACTTGGCCTGTTTTTACCGTTCTACTTCCCGCAACAATCAGTTCAGCGGGGTACTGCCTGCGGGTTGCGCTGAGCTATGGCTGGGTTCGAAGCGCGCGTACGACTCGGCGAGACTCTGCGCACCCGCTGAAGTGAGGAATAGTGCCATGATCACGGCGAGGCACCAGTGCACGACTATTCTGACAGTGATGGCCAACACTATAAAGGTTGTCACGCTGAAGAGTGTCGTCAGCAGTTCCTGTAGAGCATGCACTCCGGCGATGGCGTAGTCAGCCAGGTAGGCGAGGGATACAAACGTGGCCAGGCCTATAAAGATAGGCTGGCGCTTGCGCAGATAGTACTCGCGAATGTTGATTGGGTTGTTATCCGGCGCATTCGGAGACAGGGCGTAAGCCACGATCACCAGCGCCAGTGTCGGGAGCACCAGTAGCCAGATCTGGCCAACGTAGATGATATCCACTGATTGATAGGGCCACATGCCATTCCAGTACAGCATGGCCAGCAACAACGCGTTGTACGACCAGAGCATGTGCGCGCCATCCAGTTTGATGGCTGCATTGCTGCGTACGAGACGGCCGAAACCGCCAACAATCTCGGTCATCGCGACAGCAACGACAATGCCCGCAAGCACCATCAGAAATTCAAAGTAGCTCATGCCAGGTGGGCGCCTTGTTCGGGTTCAGTCAAACATCTTAGCAAATGCCTGGCTGACCTCTGCGTGGGCGCCTTGTTCCAGAAAAGTTCCATGTGCGGCGAGCAACTGATCGAATTCCAGCGTCAGCAGCCGCTCGAACTCTGCTTTCATGCCGGCCTTGTCTTCGACCAGGAGCTTCATCCAGACGGGACCGATCAGGGTTTTGCGGGGAAAACCGATAAACGGCATCATCAGGCGCGTAAAGGTGTTGGTATGTGGTGTGTGAGGGGGCGTGGCATAAGACTGAATGCCATCGCAGGTCAGCAGAATACCTTTATCCTGCTTCAGTAGAATCGCGCCTTCCGTCTGGCTCATATGGTCGAACGCAAATAGTTGCGCGCCGGGAAAGGGCAGTTGGCCACCGTCAGACAGGGGTTGGTTAATCTCTGGTGTGGTATAGGTGGTGCCATCAGTGAACGACCAGAATGTCGCCTGGTAGCGGTCTACGTAAAAGGGATCGTCCATGCCATGCATAGGACCCAGGCGTAGCACATGTTTGACACTGCCCAGCGCTTCAAGTTGGGCCAGCCCCGGGTCGTCCATGCGCACCGGATTGATCAAAGTCAGCTCGTCATTGTGCCTGACAATGGCCATGTTGCGGGTAAAACGGGCAATGGCGCTGGGCCGTACACAGCCATGTACAACAAACAGGTTTTCGGCAATTTGCTTGGGCGGATCATGCGGCAATGTGGCTGGATAGTTGCTCATTCAGAGGCTCCGTTGAAATGCGGTGGGCGGAGAGAATAGCTGCCGCCTGCTGACAGCGTCGTGTCAGTAGCGTGGCGGTTGGATAATTTTCTCACGGTGATACCATCCTAGTCAGAATAACGCAGGGCATAAGGGGGGATTATGCATCACGTTGCTGATTTACTGGATAGTAGTGTCACCAGGGCGCCCGTTTGGGTGGAACCTCTCGCCAGCGTTTACGAAGCGCTGGAAACCATGAATAAAGAGAACATTGGCGCCGTGCTGGTGCAGATCGATGGTTATCTGGTGGGCATCGTTTCTGAGCGCGATTATGTCCGTAAAGTGATTCTGAACGCGCACACGGCAAAAACCACCCGGGTTTCCGAAATTATGACCCAGGACCCGATTACCGTTACCCGCGAAGACACCGTGGTGCATTGTATCGCCCTGATGCGCAAGCATCATGTCAGGCATTTGCCTGTGGTTGAAGTAGGCAAGGCCATTGGCATCATATCGCTGCGCGATCTGTTTCTGGACGTCATCCACGAAAAACTGGCGGAGCAGGGCATTCAGGAAGAAGTACTGGAATAAATTTCTACCTGTACGCTCCGGCTGACCTGGTGTGTCCTGTATGCGGACCTGAATTGGCGTTCCGCCAATTTTTTTCATCTTTTTCTGTAATAAGTCGCGGCTTCCTGCGTATTACCGTCTGAACGATCGGAATGTGATAAGTGGCAAGAAACGCAGCCTTTGAGGTGCTCTACAAAGACTACTACGTCCGAGTGTTCGGGTTGTGTCGTCGTTTGCTGAACTCCAGCGAAATGGCGGAGGATGCTGCTCAGGAAACATTTATGCGTGCGTATCGAAATTTCCGCAAATATCGGCCAGAACAGCCCTTCTGGGCGTGGATTGCGGCGATTGCCAATCACCATTGTATTGATTTGCTGCGAAAACAGAGCCGTGACCCGCTGTTTGGTGAAGAATCGACAGAACTGGCTGAAATTCAGGCAGAAGGGGCGCCGGTTGTCAGCAGCCTGATTGCCGGGCAGCAGGCAGACAAACTGCATGCCGCGATTGGTGGTTTGCCCGCCAGGTACAGAGTTCCGTTGGTGCTCGCGTATTTCAGCCAGCTTAGTTACGACGAGATTGCGGTGCAGTTGCAGATCAGTCGCAACCACGTTGGTGTGCTGTTGTTGCGGGCCCGTCAACAGTTGCGGGAAGCGCTGAATCAGACCGAGGCGCTGACATGAGTCATCTGACGGATCTACAGCTGACCTGGTTGGCGGACGCGGCACTGGTTGATGGACCTGACGATGCTCACGCACATGCGCATCTGCAAGACTGCCCGCACTGTCAGCAGCGATTGGCTTTGCTGCAGGAAGAGACGCAGGTGCTGAGTACCGCTTTGCAGGCGGATGATGGGCTGGATCAGGCCGTGGCGATCCCACCTTTTCGTCAACCCCTCACGTTGCGCGGGTTTGCGTTTGCCAATCTGGCCACCGGCCTGGTGATCTGGGCTGCGCAGTTCCTGTGGAAGACCCTGTTCGGTGAGCTGGCGGTAAACGTCACAGCCTGGTTCACATCACTCTATTTTCCCGATTTTTATGCGGTGCTGAGCGCTGCTGCTTTGTATTACTTGGAAGAAGGAACGGCTATGTTTGAAGCTTATTTTGCCTTTGTTGTTGTCAGCTTGTTATTCCTCGGACTGCTGTGGGTTGTGCTGAAATATCGCAAGACGAAAGCGGCTGCGGCTGGTTGTTTGGTGGTCGTGTTCGCGGGCGGTCTTGCGCCGGATCTGGCCCAGGCGCTGGAATTGCGCCAAAGTGACGAGGTCGTGACCATCGCTGCTGACGAGACCATTGATGATACCGTGCTGATTGCTGCAGAAACGGTGCTGATAGAAGGTACCGTCACCGGTGACGTGGTGGCTGTGGGCCGCCGCATCGAAATGTCCGGACAGGTGCAGGGCAATCTGATCACCTTTGCCGAAACCATCACCGTGACAGGGCAGGTCGATGGCACCGCGCTGGGCGGTTCCTCGGACTATAGTCTGCGTGGTGCAGTCATAGCCGGTGATTTGTGGGCCGCTGCAGAAAAGGTGGCGATAGACGAAGATTCGCGAGTTGGGCGCAACGCTACCGTGGCGATTGAGTCGGCTTCTGTCAGCGGTATGGTGGGCGCGGATTTGTATGCTTTTGCTGAAACCATAGAGGTGAACGGCGCATTGGGGCGCAACCTGGAAGTGTTTGCGTATCGACTGCGGTTACTCGACGATGCGCGTGTTGGCGGTGACGTCAGGTTCCGGACCGATAATAAAGATCTCCTGCATCGTTCGCCGGGAGCGGAGATAGTGGGTGAGGTTGAATTGATGGGCCTGCCCGACGATTTCCAGGAGCGCAGCCGTTACGCGACGGTGGAGTTTTATCTGTGGCAGGCAGCCTGGTTGGTTGGTGCCTTTGTCACTGGACTAATTTTTCTCTGGTTGGTCCCCAGATGCCGCGAGCTTGCACTCGGCACCGGTGGGGCTGCACTCAAAACGGTCGGGATTGGTTTCCTTGGCCTGATCACCATACCCATAGGCGCCATTCTCATTGCGCTCACGGTGGTGGGTATCCCACTGTCGATAATTACGCTGGCAGCCTGGATGCTGGGTGTTTATCTGGCGAAGATTCTTGTGGCAGCTATGCTGGGCCGCATGTTGTTTGTGGATAGCGACGCTGTGGTCAAAAATCTGCTGGTTGGACTGGCCATCGTGGTGGTTGCGATCAATCTTCCCTTTGTGGGAGGTGTGATCAGTTTTCTGCTGACGCTGGTGGGGCTGGGACTGCTGCTGCAGTACCTGTTTGAAGCGCTGTCTTCGCGCCAGCGCGACCCCGATCTGGTCATGGATTAGCGCTCACATGCTGTATTGGTCGATGCTGTTTTGCTCAATCAGCGAGGTGTCAGTTTGAGCGCAGTGCAGATTTCTGCCATCACCCGGGTTTCGGCGTTTGCCAGGCGCTGATCAGCAGCCATGGCGATTTCGGCCGCGGCACGTACCAGTTCCGCGTGGACCTGATTGTCTTGGACGATGGCAATTTCCTGTAGCGCGTGACTGTGACCCGCGGCAGGATCGCTGAGAATGGCGCCACAGATATCTCGAAACAGCGCGTCGACAGTATTCAGGTTGAGCGGTGAGAATATATCCGCGTGGTCTGCCAGCATGGACAGGAATTGGTCATCTTCCGCGCTGGCCAGGTCACCGTCGGCGACGGCAACCAGAGCAAACGCGCTGGTTACTGCGCGCAGCAGTTCATCGGTGATCTTGTCGTCAAATCGCTGCCATGACATGCGTGCGTAGTGTGCGGCTTCGTCTGACATCTTCTATTCCCTCTGCTACTTCTGGGGTGGATTTTGACCTGAATGCAGGCCGGTTACTAGCGCAATTCTCAGCTGGGCCGGTGTTTGTCAGTTCTGTGATGCTCCGGTGTGGGTCACGTGATCCGTGACAAGTTGATTGATTGTGTCGTCGGAGAAGCCGAGCTCCGACAGGATCAGGCGGGTCTCTGAACCGAATGGTGCCGTGGGGTGACCAGGTATGAAGCCCTGGTGGTCCATCGTCAACGGTGGCGCCACCATAGTGATGTCACCGGCCAGCGGGTGCTCCAGAGTGTGCAGCATCTGGTTGGCGGCAACCTGATCATCGTCGAAGAGCTCCATGGGAAACTTAACAGTCGAGATGGGGATGCCTGCCTCAAGCAGTGTGCGCAGCCAGTGTTCGCTGGCGTGTTGCGCCATGCGCTGTTCAACTTGTTGAGCAAGTTCGCTGTAGTGAGCTTGCATGTCACCGCTGAAACTTTCAGTTAGTACAGGGTCATCGATGTTCAGTGCCGTGACAAATTTCAGTCGCAATGCGTGACTGCCGCAGGCAATCGCAACGTGGCCGTCAGCGGTCGCATACGTACGATAGTAGATCATGAGCAGTGGTGCGTTGCGCGCGGCTTGTAGCAACGCCAGTTGTTCCTGATAGGGGGCGCCTTGGGTCTGCAGGGCAGCCAGCTCATCAAGCGTAGCCGCCTGGTGCGTTGCGTCTTCCCGCTCGGAGCGCACAAGCTGATTGTTAGCCAGTGTCATGGCGGCCTGCATAAGCGAAGTATCCACGACGCCTCCCTGGCCGGTGCGTTCCCGGCGCAGCAGGGCGGCGCTGATGCCGAACGCTAATGTCATCGCACACATCACATCAGCGCTGACCGGATCTCCCGCAGCGGGGCGACCGTCCACCACGCGACCGTTGGCCGCCATCAGGCCGCTTCGAGCCTGCACTACCAAATCCATACCGGCGCGGTCCGCTTCTTCACCCTGCAGGCCGAATGCGGATACGGACCCGATAATCAACTGTGGGTGTTGCTGGCGTAAGGTGGTGGAATCTAGACCCAGTTTTTCTGCCAGCCCCGGTCGCAGGTTCATAAGAACCACATCCGCGTGCGCCAACAAGGCCTTGATGACGGGCTGTGCCGCGGGGTCTGACAGAGCCAGAGGTAAGCTGTGTTTGCCGGTGTTGCGGGAGATGAAATAGCGTGACTCGTCTGCGACCAGCGGATTGATCAGCCTGATCGGGTCACCCTGGATAGATTCTACTTTGATAACATGCGCACCCCCGTCAGCCAGCCACTGAGAAGCCACCGGCACTGCGACAAACTGGCCGAACTCAACGACACGTATATTTGCGAATGGTTGGTTTGAATGGTTCAGGGCAAACTCCTTTGCTCAAATCGTGGCCTCGGCAAGCACTTCGTTGATGGCGGTTTGGAGTGCCTGCAGTCTATAGGGTTTAGTCAGGTAGGTGACGTTGGCGTGCTCAGCAACGTGCCCTTGGCCACTGGGATCATAGCCGGAACAGATGATAACGGGTTGGTGTGGATTAATGGTGCGAATGTCGTTGAGCAGCTCCCAACCATTACGGCCCGGCAGATTTAAGTCCAGGATCACAATTGCAAAGTGAGCGTTGGATTCTTTGTTATAGCTGCGGTACTCGGCCAGTGCTGTTTTTGCGTCGGTAGCCCTGACTACGTCGAAGTGTAGGGTTTGTAGATAGCGACTTGTTGCGCTGAGCACGCCGTGTTCGTCGTCTACCACCAGCGCGTGACCCGCCTGGTCCAGCCGATTCGGTGCGGGTGATGCAGTCGCCGTGGCGGGTGCTGCGATGGTGCGCAGCTTCAGACTGACAGCGGTACCCTGGTCGACCTTGCTGGTCATGCTGATTTCTCCACCGTGTTTCAGCATGATATTTTTTGCTGTCGCCAGGCCCAGCCCATGACCTTGTTCTTTGGAGGTGAAATAGGGATCGAATATGTTCGGCAGGTTGGTTTCTGCAATACCTGAGCCTGTATCGGATATGGTGATTTCTACCCAGTCGCGAGTTTGTTGATTGTGGTGCAACATGACACGGATGACCTCTGGTTTACCGCGCATGGCTTCGCCCGCGTTCAATATGACGTTCATCAGTACCTGTTGCAGCTCGGCTCGATCGAACTGTATCCAGACACTTTCAGTATTGCTCGTGAATTGAATGGACACACCCTTCGGGACCACTGGCGCCAGTAGTGCAGTGATAGTCTGCAGTTCGTCGTGTAGATTCAGGCGTCCGTCAGCGGTCACCCCGCGACCCGCAAAAGCCAACAAGTGTCGGCTGAGGAGACTGGCACGCGTTGCCGCATCAACCACGTTGTCCAGTGAATCTCTGGCCACGTGCTGGTCAGGTAGTTCCAGTATGGCCAGTTCTGCATGCCCTGAAATGCTCATCAAAGTGTTGTTAAAGTCGTGTGCCACTGAGCCCGCCAGTTGCCCCATGCTGCTGAGTAACTCGGAGCGCTCTTTCAGAGCCGAAGCGCTGCGCACCTGCCAATGTGCGTAATAAATCACCGATGGATAGACTGCGGTGATGCCCAGAATCGGTAACAGTGAATTGGCAACGTTGTGAATCACCGCGGTCAGGCTCATGCCTGTAATTAGCAAAGTGCCTAGCAGAGCGTAGATCCAGTGGCTGCGTGGATGCAGGCTGAGGCTGGGCGCGAGGGCAACCATTAAGCCGAGACATAAGGCCGCGTGCCAAACGTTGGGCACAAACTGTACGCAGACCAGGATGACGGTCATGTCAAAGAGTGGATCTGCCCAACCATTATCTTTCGTGCGATAGCGAAAGCCGATGAAACCAGCAATTGGTGCCGCTATAAAACATATCAGGGCGACCCAGTAACGGTGTTCGCCAACCTCCGGTATTAACACGCAAAGCACGGCGAGGGTAAAAATACCCACCATGCGAAAGAACAGAAAGTAGTTTGTGTCTGCGTGGATGGTCCCATCTCCCGATGTTGTAGAACCAATATACTTCTGATCCTTCAGCGCACACCGGCGTGGTTCGTCCTTGGTGTTAGTCTAACACGTCAGCAGTTACGAACCATGCGGATTCTTAGAGGGGGTTGTGCGTAGTGTGAAAATGACGCCAGAAGCTCTTACCCAACCCATCATACTCCCGCATTGTGTTGATCATACGCTGGCGCAACTTGGTATCGATCATCTCATCGGGGAGCAGGGGGTCGAGCAGAATTTGGCGAGTCACAGCGCGGCCAAGCAGGAGCGTCTCTTTCCCGATTTCCACGGCGTCTGTCCCTTCCAGTTCGGTGGCGTGTGTCCCGCCGATTTCCGCAGCGTCTGTCCCTTCGGTTTCGGTCCCTTCGGTTTCGATTTCTCCGGCGTCTGCTTTCGCAGCGTGTGTCCTTTTGATTCGGGCAATGCTTTTTTGCAGCGCCTGTAACTGAGACTGGTATTGTGCTTCCAACTGGTCGCGGTCCCAAAGCTGAGCGTGGCGGGTTTCCGCGGGAATCATTTCGGCAATGACACAGGTTGTGGCGCTAGGTTCCAAGCCTAACTCACAAAGAGACTGCTGCAGTTCCGGTAGCGGAGTAACCAGGTTATCTGGCCGGATCCATAATCCGGGTTGAGATTCGGCGAACCCGAAAAGGCGTAAGGCACGTTCACGGCCGCGCAAGCTGGTTTTGTCGCTGCGTGTAAGGTGAGCGGTGAACACCCCCAACCAACCGCCGCTCCACGGCTTCAGGGTTGCTTCAACCTGGGCCCAGTTGCGCACCAGAGTGTGCAGGGTGCCAGCCCGGTTGCCTAAGCTATATGCGCCGCGACCAGGACTGGTCAGCGACCCATCTTTGACCAAGCGGCCCAGCGCAACTCTGGTGCTGCGTGGATCAATGGAGAATAGTTCACCTGCGGCGACAAAATATCCCGCACTCAGGGTACTGCTGGAAGCCGAATCGATGAGTGTGAGAATCAGTTCTCGTGGTGTGATAGTCAGATCTGCGAGATTCATATATTACTCGAATTGACTATAAATGGACATTAGTGTTATATTTTTGCTCGTTGATGATCGGGTTTTGAGGTCAATGGCGCCGATATGTTGGTTGCAGGGGGCAGTTTAGGGTGAGCGAACAGGCATTTGAAGGATTTGTCGACAGTAGCCAAGGTGCTGCGGTGAAACTCTCCGATGTATTGACGGATTCGGAAATCCGGCCTTTCCTGGTGCGTTCTGATGCGCGGGCCGCTTGGATGTTTGCCGTCAATGGATTAATTATTGCCGGTGCTTTTGCGATGGCGGTCTTGTGGCCGAACCCACTGACGCTGGTGGCTGCGGTGCTGCTGCTTGGCGGGCGCCAACTAGGCTTGGCGGTGGTTTACCATGATTGCTCTCACGGGGTCTTTTTCCGCACGCGCTGGCTCAACGATTTTGTTGGGCACTGGATAGCGGGTGGCTTGTTGAATACTTCCATGTACGCCTATCGCAACTACCATTTAAAACACCACCGTTTTGCCGGGACGATGGAAGACCCGGATATGCCGTTGGCGAACACTTACCCAACCACGCGAGAGAGTTTGAAGCGCAAATTCTGGCGAGACATTACTGGTCAAACCGGCTTTAAAACCGTATTGGGGCAACTCGCTCGCGTGCGGCTTAGAAGAAATGCGCCGTTCCTGCTGAGCCACGTGTGTCTCTTTACCGCGCTCTGGTTGGCCGGTGCGGCTTGGGCTTATGCGCTGTGGTGGGTGGCGCACATCTTTGTTTATTTCGCGATTCTACGATTACGATTCATATCTGAGCATGGTGTTGCCATCGATCGTTTGAGCCCTGATGCGCGGGACAACACCAGCACAACGGTTTTGAGCTGGTGGGAACGGCTGTTGATTGGGCCTAACTATGTCAATTTCCACCTTGAGCATCATCTCAGTGCAGCCGTACCTTGTTACAGACTTAGCCGCTTGCACCACTTGCTCGCCCAGCGTGGGTTTTTTACAAATCATGAGTGTCTGTCCCGGGGCTACCTGGACGTGTTGGGCAAGGCCGTGGTGCCCGCTTCCTAACCTGAAGTGTCTGTCCCGTTCAGACCTATACCCGGAAGTTTGTGGCGTCTGTCCTTATCCCTGGATCGGGCTTGGTTAGCGTACTGGTTCGTTACAAGGAAATTCCTGGCGGAGCAGCTGATAAATCCAATAGCTGGCAGGCATATCCTGCGCCATATCAATTTCCGTGGACTTGATTTTGTTGACGACCAGCTCTACCG
>JBCCUW010000009.1:0-26708 GCA_039196385.1 Pseudomonadota bacterium | reverse complement strand
GGTCAACGATGGTAAAGGCCAGAAACAGCAACACAATCCAGAAGCCAAAATACCAGGGGCTGGGGTCGGGCGGCGGCACAAACAACATGTACAGCGATACCATCAGCAAAGGGGCACCCAGTACAATCCAGGGTTTACGCCGGCCGAAGCGGCTGTTGGTACGATCCGACAACACGCCAATCAGCGGGTCGGTAAAGGCGTCTGACAGGCGCGCGGCAAATATAATCGCCGACATCAGGTACATGCTGATTCCGAGTTCGGCGTAAAGCGGCAGAACATAGACACCCACAGGCAAGAGCACCATGGACACCGGCATGTACAGGGAGGAATAAGCAAAGATGCGAGCACCATTAAGGTGTTCATCAAGGTGTTCGTCTGCGGCGGACCGATCTGTTGAACTCATACACAACGCCCCTCACCAACCCGCATCCATCTTCCACCTATCTCAGCGTTTTGGCCAGCAAATTTGTGTCATTGCCTTGACCAGTCCTCTAGACTGGCGACCTCGCGCTGCCACATACGCTAAAGTCATCAGTCAAGAAGGAAATTACCGTGCCGATTTATCTCACAGACACCGAAGCCCGCGTCATCGGCTGCCTGATGGAGAAGTCCGTGGTCACCCCGGATCAGTACCCACTGACCCTCAACGCTTTAACTAACGCGTGTAATCAGAAGTCCTCACGCCAACCGGTGATGTCATTGTCCCAGGGTGAGGTTCAGCACACCGTGCGTAAACTGCAGGACAAACATCTGGTCGCGACCGCAGAGAACTTTCGCAGTCAGGTGGAAAAGTACAGCCAGCGCCTGTGCAATACGCCGTTCAGCAACTATCAGTTCAGCCCGGCGCAGTTCTCAATCATCTGCACTTTATTGCTGCGAGGGCCACGTACCCCGGGAGAACTGCGCGCCAACAGCGGTCGCCTGCACACCTTCAGCGACAACAACGCGGTGCTTGAGGCGCTGCAGGAACTGAGTGCGTTGGAAAGCGGCCCGCTGGTAGCCGAATTACCCCGCACTCCCGGACGACGAGACGCTGAATTCATGCATCTGTTGCAAGACCCGGATACGCTGCCGGTGCGAACCTCAAGCCCAACCCCAGTGGCCATGGGCAGCCCGGGTAGCCCGGGTAGCCAGCCGGAGCCAAGCCCAAACACTGCAGATCCCAGCGTGGCGGATCGCCTGGCTGCGCTGGAGCAAGCTGTCGCTAGTCTGACCGCAGAGCTTGCGGAATTGCGCCAGAGTATCCCTTCGCTGAATCGTTAGAATTTGCCTATCAGTCACGCCCGTGCGGCTGGGCGAAATCCAGCTGCGGCCCTTTGGGGATAATATGGGGGGGTCGGCCTCCATAGTAAATACCCTTGATTGCCACCAGATCTACAGTCGCTGCCACGCGCGGCTGCTGATACAGATCCCGGGTGTAGGGCCACAGGTTCGGGAAATCTGACAGACGATTACGGTTGCAGCGAAACTGGCCGTAATACGCTGCATCAAACCGGACCAGGGTGGCAAATAAACGCCAATCTGCTTCGGTGATCCGTTCACCACACAAAAAGCGTTGCTCGGCCAGCCGCTCATCCAGTTCGTCCAGGCAGCGGAACAGCGTATCGAAGGCGGTATCATAAGCCTGCTGCGATCGCGCAAAACCACATCGGTACACACCGTTGTTGACGTCGCTGTAAATCCGTTCATTCAAGCGGTCAATTTCGGCAGCATGTTCAGCCGGGTAATAGTCGACCTCCACCACACCGGGCAGACTATCAAACGCCGTGTTGAACATGCGGATGATGTCCGCGGATTCGTTGTTCACGATTGTCCGGGCCTGTTTGTCCCAGAGTACAGGCACGGTCACCCGCCCGGTAAACTGACCATCCGCAGCACGGTATACGTCGTGCATGTGTCGCGCCTGCAGTTGGGGTTCGCGCTGTTCCCCAAACGTCCACCCTTCACTCCCCATGGCAGGTTGCGTGTAAGAAATGCTGATCAGTTTATCCAGGCCTTTGAGCGCCCGGTACAGCAAAGTGCGGTATGCCCAGGGGCAGCCCGCATTCACAAACAAGTGATAGCGGCCTGCTTCCGCGGGATGCTGCGAATCACCCAGCCAGGCGCGATAGGGTGAGCGTTCACGCACAAATTCGCCTTGTGCATTGGTTCGGCGTATATCTTCATGTTGCCATTGACCCGCCACCAGCATACCCATTGCGGGCCTCCTCACTCGGTTCCGTATGGGTTGATTGTACTGCGATTCTGCGGCGTGTGCTTATTCCCCCCAGACCGCCATGTTAAGCTGCAGGCCAGCAACAGGAGGCACCATGTCCAGATTAACCCGCAAGCGCTTTGCAGAATTAAGCGAGGCACAACAGGAAGTATTCAATGAGATTGTCGCTAACCGGCCCGTCAAACCGGAGGATGGTCATATCGGCGGCCCTTTTGATATCTGGTTGCGCAGCCCGGAGATGGGTAAACGCCTGGTTGGCCTGGGTGGCTTTTTCCGCTTCCGCACCAGCGTTGATCGACGCTATATAGAACTCGCCATTCTGGTTACGGGTCAATTCTGGCAGGCACAATTCGAATGGTACGCCCATGAGCCCATGGCCCGGGATGCAGGTGTACCGGAGGCCGTGATTCAGGCCATCAAACAAGGCAGCGAACCGTCGCTGCAAGATCCGGGCGACGCCGCCGTTTATCAGATGGCTCGGGAGCTGCACCACCAGCGCCAACTGAGTGACGCCACCTTCGCCCAGGCGGTTGCGCAATTCGGCGAAACCGGTGTGGCTGAGTTGGTCGGGTTATGTGGATTTTACGGAGCGGTTTCCATGACATTAAACGCCTTTGACGTGGAACTACCCAGTGGAGCGGATTATCCTTTTCCCCGCTGATAACCGCTAAAGCAACATACAACAGCAAACTAAGGACTGACCATGAGCGAACTGCAACTGCATGGCCGCACCCGCAGCAACTATTTCAACGCGGTGAAGGCGGTGCTACGCGAAAAGGCCATCCCCTTTAACGAAGTTATTGAACCCGTACCACCCCGTGCTGAATACATGCAACTAAGCCCGATGGCCAAAATCCCCTGTCTGAACACCAGTGCAGGACCCATCACTGAAACCCTGGTCATTCTCGATTACCTGGAGACACGCTACCCAGAACCAGCGCTGCAGCCCAAAGATGTGTACCAGCAGGCAAAACAGCGGGAGCTGTGCAAATTTCTGGAGCTGTATGTCGAGTGGGTCGGCAGACGCGGCTATGGTGCACTGCGTGGCGAAGCCGTTGCGGAACACACCCGCACCAGCATTGCCGACGACCTCAACAAAGCGCTGCCTGCGTTGCAGCAGCTGGTGACATTTTCACCCTGGATCGCCGGTGATGAGTTTACATACGCAGATATCTTCGGCTATTTTATGCTGGTCTATGCACGGCTTTCGGCGCAAGCCAATGCCGACATTGACCTCTTTGCCGCTCTGCCCGGCAGCCGTGAATGGTTCGACCGGGTGGCGCAACGTGACAGTGTGCAGTCTGTGCTGGCCGACGCCAGCGGCTGAAACGGCCAACATGCGGGCGCACACGTCGCGACACATCGAACAATATGCAGGATTAAAAAAGGAGTACACCATGGCCACGTCCATCGACTGGTATTATTTTCGCAGCGGCTGAACCAGCTGTAGCAAAGCATCCAAGTTTTTGGAAGCCAACAAAATTGACGTGGCGGAAAAAGTTTCTGCCAATAAAAAACTGCAACGCGCAGATGCCGAGGCGTTACTGGCGAAAGCCAGCACCATGACCGTCGCCAAAGGCAAGAAGGTGCAGGAATTTAAAGCCGGAAAGGGCGCCAGCGAAGAGGCGATTACCGCCATGCTGGGTAGCACCGGTAACCTGCGAGCACCCACCATGGTTGTCGGCAAAACCTTGCTGGTCGGGTTCAACGAGGACGCGTTTAAACAGCATCTGACCTGAACCGCCCTCCCCAGGCTGATTGACACAACATGGGTCTTCTGTCAGTTGATCCTGGGCCACCCGGCCCGGGATCATTGCGTAAATGGTGGGAGAAGTTAATAGTCCTCGGTGGTGTTGTCGAACACAAAGCCATCCGGCGCCATCGCCAGGCGATGCCGCGCACCTGGCACATCAGCGTCCCAGGGTTCATAACCCGCATCCCCATGCCACATAGCCACCCGTACACCGTCCGCCCGTTTCGCCACGTGGGTGGAATACACCTTGGGCGGCTGAGCCTGCAAACGCTCGAGCACCGCGCCAGCTGGGGCATAACGCGACAGATGGTACAGGGTCACCCAGGTTGGTGGAGCCAGATCAATTTCACCAGCTGCGTGTCGCTGTAGTGCGCGACCGGGATTCACCCAGGCGTGTTCCTTGATCTCACCGTCGTCGATGGCAATGTCTGCATCACCAGCAATCTGACAAGCAAAAAACCAGGTGGCGAACCGTTTGCCCGGGCCTGGTGGTGGCGTCCAGTGCGCAAAGTGGTGAAAGTCTGCAGGGCTGCACTGCAGGCCCGCCTCCTCCTGGGTCTCCCGGGCCGCCGCTGTGCGCGCAGCCACGGCCAGATCGTCGCCACCGACAAAATCTTCATCGTCAATTTTGCCTCCGGGAAAAACCCACATGCCGCCAAAAGTGATCTTCGAATTCTTCCGCAGCATGAGGATTTCTACTTCACCCCCCTGAGGTTGATCGCGCAGCAGCACCACCGTCGCTGCGGGGATGGGTGCCTGCACACCGGCATCCTGTTCGCTGCGCGCGGCAATGTCACCATACATATCGTTCTTATGCTGGTCGTTTTTATGCTGGCCGCTCTTGTCCTGGGGGCGATCGTCACTCACTAGAGGACCTCGAACAACCCGGCTGCACCCATGCCACCACCGACACACATGGTACAAACCACATATTTAGCGCCACGGCGTTTACCTTCGATCAAGGCATGGGCAACCATGCGCGACCCGGACATACCGTAGGGGTGGCCAATGGAAATTGCGCCACCGTTCACGTTCAACAGTTCGTCGGGAATTCCGAGTTTGTCACGGCAGTACACGACCTGCACCGCGAAAGCTTCGTTGAGCTCCCACAGTCCGATGTCGTCCATGGTCAGACCATTTTTTTCCAGAAGTTTCGGTACCGCAAACACCGGACCAATACCCATCTCGTCTGGATTGGTCCCGGCCACCGCAATACCCCGGTAGGCGCCCAACGGCTGCAGACCGCGCTTCTCCGCTACGGAAGATTCCATCAGCACACAGGCAGAAGCACCGTCAGATAACTGCGACGCATTACCTGCCGTCACGTGCTTACCTTCCTGAATCACCTGTCCACCACTGAACACCGGCTGCAAACCGGCCAGCGTATCAGCTGTCGTTCCGGGGCGATTGCCTTCATCCTGCTCCAGCGTAATGGGAGAATCTGTAGTCTCACCGGTTTCTTTGTTATGAAATTTCATCACCGCGGGTAACGGCACAATTTCGTCGCTGAATTTACCCTCCGCCTGTGCCTGTGCAGTGCGGGCCTGGGAGTTGGCGGCCAGTTCATCCTGTGCTTCGCGACTGACACCGTAGCGCTCACCCACAACCTCTGCAGTTTCGATCATCGCCATATACAAAGCGGGTTTGTGTTGCATTGCCCAGGCACTGGGTGTGGCAAACATATCACCGGTCTGGTTCATGGAGATGGATTCGACCCCACCACCAATAGCTACATCCATGCCGTCACTGATAATCTGTTTGGCGGCGATACTGATCGCCATCATGCCGGAGGAGCATTGTCGATCAATTGTCTGACCCGCAACACTGTCCGGCAGGCCAGCTTCCAGTAGTGCCTGACGCGCGGTATTCATAGACGCCGTGCCCATTTGAATGGCCGCCCCCATAACAACATCTTCTACCTCGCCGCCTTCCAGTCCGGCCCGCTGCACGGCATGTTTGATCACATGGCCACCCAACGCCTGGCTGGAGGTGTTGTTAAATGCACCCCGGTAGGCCTTACCAATGGGTGTCCGTGCTGTGGATACAATGACTGCTTCGCGCATTATTCGCCGCTCCGATGTTAATTTTCGTGGCGCGCAGGTTAACATAGGCGGCTTTGTAAGGAGAGCAGGAGAGCACATGAACGTCACAGAAGCGGTACAAGCGCGCAAATCCATTCGCGCCTTTCTGGATACACCCGTGCCGGACGAAACTTTGCGAACGCTTCTGAACAACGCAGCCAGAGCACCATCGGGCGGCAACCTGCAACCCTGGCGGGTGTTTGTCATTAATGGTGACAGTATGGGAAAGTTTCTCTCCCATCTGGCAGAAGCAGAAGCACAACGCGCACCGGCTTATCAGATCTATCCGGAAAACCTGAAGTCACCCTACCGCGATTCACGCTTCAAGGTCGGCGAAGATATGTACGCCCTGTTAGGTATTCCCAGAGAAGATAAAGCCGCCCGCTTTGCCCATCTGGCGAGGAACTATGAATTTTTCGGCGCACCAGCGGGATTCTTCTGTTTTGTTGACAAACAGATGGGGGCACCGCAATGGTCTGATCTTGGCATGTTTCTGCAGACTTTCATGCTGCTCGCCGAAGAAGCCGGATACGGTACCTGTCCGCAGGAAGCTTGGGCGATGCGTTCTGAAGCTGTCAGCCAATTTGTTGGCGCTGATGAGAACCTGTTACTGTTTTGCGGCATGGCGATTGGCAAGGTGGATACACAAGCCCCGGTAAATTCGTTAGAATCAGACCGCGAGCCGTTGGAGGTCTGGGCCAAATTTGTCTGAACTAACAGCTGATTTGTGCGGGAGTGCCAAACCACACAGGGATGACGTCCTGGCAGATTGTCTCTGCCAAAGGAAGATTGCAGTTCAACATTAAGGAAGATTAAGGAAAGCGCACATGGCCAACCCAGCCAACCAGACTGTATTGCCCGACACTTGCAGACACCATATGCACAGCGCTGTCATTGGCGAAGACTTTGTCATTGATGTTGCCCTGCCCACTGACCTCAGCGCCCGGACCGAACCGCTACCAGTCATCTATCTGACAGATGGTAATATGATGTTCCCGATGGTGAACAGTACGCTGAGGCTACTGCAGGCCGGGGAAGATCTGCCTCAGGCACTGCTGGTGGGTATCGGTTACCGCGAAGCCCACCAGGCGATGGCGCTACGCACACGGGACCTGACACCAACGTTTGATCCTGCTTATTTTGAACTCGCCAGACATATGGGTGCTCCAGTACCTGAGCACATTCGTTCGGGCGGAGCAGATCTGTTTGCCGACTTCATCGACGAAGAGGTCAAACCTTTCATTCGTCGTCACTACCCGGCCAGTGACAAGCAGGATACGCTGTTGGGGGATTCACTGGGTGGATTGTTTACCCTGCATACCCTTTTTACCCGTCCGTCAAGCTACCACCGCTATGTGGCCGGCAGCCCATCGTTATGGTGGGACAACACCATGCTGTTTGAGACCGAAGCCGCTTACGCTGCGGCGAACAAGGACTTGAACGCCAGCCTGTTTATTTCCATCGGGGCTCTGGAAGAGCCTGCCGAAGGTCCGGCGCAGTGGGCTAAAATGGTCACCAACATGAAGAAGATGACCGACCGGTTACGCCAGCGCGCTTATCCGAGCTTACAACTCAGCGCCTACGAATTTGAGGGCGAAACCCATTCATCTGTGATTCCAGCCACGTTCAGCCGTGGCTTGCGTGCGGTGTTCGGGACGTAGTGGAAAAACCCGCAACACACAGCAGGCCGGCCATAATGGCCAGATTCTTGATGAAGTTCTGCGTTTCGTGAGCTTGTTGCACTGCTTCAGCAACATTCCAGAAGTCGTGCATATAAAGATTGATGATCAGGGTCAGGCCAGCCAGTAATCCGGCCATCACTTGCGCCCTGTGTCCCACCAGCAACGCAAAGCCCCCGCCAATCTGGATGATAATGGTGAGCACCAGAAGGAAGGGGATCAAAGGCACATCATGGGCGGCCATGTATTCTACCGTGCCGTCCCAACCGGTAATTTTTGTTATGCCCGGAACAATGAAGTACAGCCCAAGCAGACCACGACCGATCAGCAACACAACCTGTTGCAATTTATCCATCACAATGCCTTCCTATTGATTTCTGCTTCCGCTTACCCGCTGTTTTGTGCGTTGTGCCGTGTGACAAAACGATCCAGTGCGTTGGCAAATGCCTGTGTTTCTTTCCGCCCATATGCGTCCGGTCCGCCGGCGATAACGCCAGTGCTGCGAAGCTGATCCATCATGTCCCGCCGTTGCAGGTGATCCTTGATATTTTCCGAGGTATACAACGTACCGCGCGGATTCAGTGCAGTGGCACCAGCTGCAATCACCTCATCCGCTAAGGGGATATCCGCCGTGATAACCAGATCACCTGCCGCAAGCCGGCGCACTATTTCGTTGTCCGCAACATCAAAGCCCGCTGGTACCTGCAGGGCAGAAATGTGGGCCGACTTAGGTACGGCCAGGTACTGGTTGGCAACCAGTGTTACTTGGATGCCGGTGCGCTCAGCCACACGATACAGAACATCCTTGGCCGGTCGTGGACAGGCATCCGCATCCACCCAGATGCGCATACCCTAAGCCTGCATCAACTCAGGCTGCCTGTGTCTGTTGCGCCGCGGCAGCACGACCAAACACCAGCCCCCCATCTTCCAGGGGTGCTTTACGAATCAGCTTTTTGTCCAGCGCATAATTCTGGGTATTTCGCCACGGGTCGCGATCACCCTGTTTAGGAAACAGGTGCATGACACGTTGCATGTAGCCCGCGGAGAAATCTTCAATCCAGGGACGCGGCTGCATATCACTATCTTCAGCACGCAGCCGTGGGGTTACCGTGCGCACACCCAACTCGTCCATATGATTTATCACGCGACAGGCGTATTCAGATGTGAGATCAGCGCGCAAGGTCCAGGATGCATTGATATATCCGAACGTCTGGATCAGATTTGGTATATCCGAATACATCATCCCTTTGTAAGTGTAGGTGCTTGGAAAATCTACGGTGGCGCCGTCGACACTGAAACGAATACCGCCGAGTAATTGCAGATTCAGGCCTGTGGCGGTGACCAGAATATCTGCCTCCAGTACTTCGCCGGAAGCCAGCTTCACACCCTCAGGTACAATTCGGTCGATGGTATCGGTGACGACTCTGGTTTTGCCCTGCCGAATGGATTTGAACAGGTCTGCATTCGGGATGAGGCACAACCGCTGATCCCAAGGGTTATACTTCGGGGTAAAGTGTTTATCCACGTCATAGTCCGGACCCAGCGCCTGACGCACCAGTTTGAGCAGCATTTTTTTCACCCGCTCCGGATTGGTGCGGGTGCGATTATAAACGTAGCGCTGCATCTGTACGTTCTTGAAGCGGGTAATTGCGTAAGCCCAGGTTTCCGGCAGGATCTTGCGTAACGTATTCGCGATTTTGTCCTCATCTGCCCGGGACACAACATATGTGGGTGAGCGTTGCAGCATGGTGACCTGTGCTGCCGTATCCGCCATCGACGGCACCAGCGTCATCGCTGTCGCACCACTACCGATGACAACAACTTTTTTGTTGCTGTAATCAAGATCTTCCGGCCAATGCTGAGGATGGACCACCGTACCCCGGTAATCTTCCATGCCGGCAAACTCGGGGGTGTAACCTTCCGCGTAGTTGTAATAGCCACTGCACATCTGGAGAAAGTTACAGGTAAAAGAAATCTGCGCACCCTCGTGCTCAGCCACAACCGTCCACCGCTCTTCGGCTGATGACCAGGCTGCACTTTTGACCTGATGGTTAAACCGGATATTGGCCAGAATATCATTTTCACTGGCCGTTTCCTGAAGGTACTTGCGAATCGACGGCCCGTCAGCAATGGCCTTGGCTTCTTTCCAGGGTTTGAAGCTAAAGCCCAGCGTGTGCATATCACTGTCGGAGCGTATACCTGGGTAACGAAACAGATCCCAGGTCCCACCCAGCGCATGCCGGCCTTCAAGAATGGTGTAAGTTTTGTCCGGGCAGTTTTCCTGCAGGTGATAGGCCGCCCCTATCCCCGAAATCCCCGCGCCAACGATCAGTACATCAACATCCGCCATACCACACCTTGCACATTACTTGCTGTTTTTATTTGGCGCGGGATTTTGCCCTGTTTAAGGGCAAAAATACATCATCAATTTGTAGCCGAAATGGACATCGCAACCTGGCGCGGTAGACTCAGACACACAGTAGACGGGGACAAATAGAAGGGAGAATTTGGCATGACGGACGCAACAGATCATCAGGTTGACCTGGTCGCACTGCAGGCACGCATCGCGCGCCTGGAGGACATCGAGGCCATCAAGCAACTCAAAGCACTGTATTGTGAAATCTGCGACGACAGCCACGACCCAGACCGTATCGTCACAATTTTTACCGAAGATGGCATCTGGGAAGGCAAGGGTATTGGCACCGCCACGGGCCATAGTGAAATCCGATCGCTGTTTGAAGGGTTCCAGAAAATGATGAGCTTCACCCAGCACATGACCATGAACCCGCGCATTCAGGTGGATGGGGACACCGCCACCGGCACCTGGTACTTCTTCGGACCTTTCACTTTCCGGGAAAACGATCAGGCCAAATGGCAGGCCACCCGCTATCACGAGACCTATCAACGGGTGGGTGGAGAATGGAAGATCAAACACCTGAAGATTGCCCCACCCGGGATGAGCGTGACCTACGAAGCTGGCTGGGGCAAGTCGCGCTACAATTAACCCATAAGGTTTTTAAGCCCTCAGGCTTTGGTCAGGCTCTGATCTTCCACCAGGGCGTCTAACTGTTTCTGCAGCCCTTTAGCCCACCACGGGTGGGTTAAAATCCAGAATTTATCCTGTTCAATGGCGTCCGCGACCAGTTCACCCACTTCATCCGGGGCCATCCCCTGCTCCAGAACTGCTTGAATGTTGCTGGCCATTTTGCCGGATTGTTCTCCGTCTGCCTTAGGTTTGGCCCCTCCGGGACGATATTCGACGGAATGCCGGCTGATGTTTGTGTTAATCGGACCTGGGCACAGGACAGAGGCAGTGATTGGGCTTTTCTTGGCCCGCAACTCACGCTCAGTCGCTGCCATCAGCGCGACCACACCGTGCTTGGCCACGTTGTATGCACCCATCATTTGACTGGAAATCAAGCCTGCCATGGAGGAAGTTGAGTTGATGTGACCTTCACCCTGGGCCTCGATCAGAGGGAGGAACACATTCACGCCATAAATCGGCCCCCACAGGTCCACGTCGATAATCCACTTCCAATCCGCCAGTTTCATTTTCCGCGCTGACGTGGGAATGCCCACGCCTGCGTTGTTACACAACACATGCACTGCACCATATTCAGCCATGGTCGCATCAGCCAGGGCCTGCACTGCTTCAGCATCAGCCACATTGCAGGACTGACCGATCGCCTGCACACCGGCCGCCTTGAACTCTTCCAGCGCCGCATTCAGCGCGGGTTGATCCAGATCCGCAATCACCAGATGCATGCCGCGTTGGGCGAATGCCCGACACATCCCCAGGCCGATACCACTGGCGCCACCCGTCACGACCGCTACCTTCCCCGCAAAGTCTTTCATCCGCATATTCCCTGTCAAACAGCCAGGCACTATCGCAGGCACTATTCACGGGGTCAAATGAGCGCGGGGGCAATTGAACGCGGGGGCAATTGAACGCGAGGACAAAGCGCAACGGGAACCATGTGCTCGTGACCCGGTCTTAGACCTGTCGCCAAATGGATCAAGTCAGTTAGAAGCATGCACATCTCAGCCTACCCACGCCGCCGCACCCCTGAAACGGATGCACCCCCGCCACTTCAACGGTCAACGACCCCGCTACTTATGGCTTTGGGCTTGCTGCTGCTGGGCGCCGTTGCGGCCCCACCCAGCTATGCGCAAGGTGTGCCGGATGAATTTCCCGGCTTCAGCCTGGCGGACACGGCGGGCCAGATTCACACGCTGGAAGACTATGCGGGCCAGCCGAAGCTCGTCATGTTCTGGGCGACCTGGTGTCCCTACTGCAAAAAGCTGTTTCCCCTCATCAAACAGATTCATGCTGATCACAGTGCAGCCGGCCTGGCCGTCATCGCCATCAGCGTCAGGGACGATGGTGACGTCGCCGCCTATGTCGAAGAATATGGTTTGAAAATGGATGTATTGCTCGAGGGTGACGCGCTGGCGGACAGTCTTGGCGTACCGGGTACGCCAGCAGTGCTGGTGGTCGATGCCGACAATCAGATTATCTTCGCCACCACCAATTCTGACCCTGATGACCCCACGCTCAACCGCGCAGCTCTGGCCGTTCTGCAGCAACCGTAGCCCGATCAGTTCACATTATACTTGCTATATTGCAAATTTAGTGATTTGATACTCGCAAAATAGCGAGTATCAATATGCGACATCTATTTTTGCTGGCCACCTTCTGCAGTCTGGCGGGTTGCGGCGGCCCTCTGCTGATTATTCCGGGCGGTGAGCTCAGCGGCACGGAGATTAGTCAACCCATCGACAACTGGTCCTTTGTAGATAGCCAGTTTCTGGAGCTGGAAACCCGCCCGGAAAACCCTCGTTCGGTGCAGCTCAACTATGTCATTCGCGACGGCAAGCTCTATATCGACCCGGCTGAGGGCAAAACCTGGCTGACTCACATTCGCGCGAACCCAAATGTCAGGGTGCGCTTTGGCAACAACATCTATCCGGTACAGGCTCGCCTGGTGGGCCGTCCCGGCGAGTTACCCGGCTTTGACCAGGATCGCTTCATCTACGAGCTGGTATCTCGCAATGGCTGAAGCACAGACAGCGGCGGCGATTGACGCCCAACCCTCAGACTACAGTGTTGGCCAGAAAGTCATCCACTGGCTCATGTCCATCGTCATTATTCTTGATCTGTTTGTCGCGCAGAAATTCGGCAACCCCATGGAGCTCGCCGATCGGCTTGAGTCCAGGGCAGACCACGCCACGCTGGGTACAATTATCACCCTGCTTTTTATTGCGCGGCTGTACCTGCGCTGGCGTCGAGGCGCCCCGGCCCTGCCCGCGACCATGCCGGCTTGGCAGCAACGTGCCGCATGGCTGGGTCATACCCTGCTGTATGTCTTTATTGGCTTTCTGTTGCTGTCCGGCGTGGCCACTGCTGTGAACGCCACGGCGCCTATTGCACTGTTCGGCCAATGGGACATCACGCTGGGACAGTTGCAGGACAGCAACTTCAACACCCTGCGTCCTCTCCACGAATTTGCCACCAACGCGGTTATTGCACTGATTGTTGTGCACGTGCTGGCAGCCCTGTACCACTACTTCGTCAGCAAGGACCACACACTGCAACGCATGCTGCAATTCTGGAAAAGCACCTGAAACCGACGCTACTACTCCCAGCAAGGCACGGATACCGCTACACTGAGCCTTTTGTTCGGGGGGAGAAACATGGCCGTAGGTCGATTGGAAGGTAAGGTGGCGGTAGTCACGGGCGGCGCCAGTGGCATCGGCTTAGCCTGCGCAAAGCGCTACGCTGAAGAAGGGGCTGAAATTGTCATCAGCGATTTGGGCGCCGAGCGGCTGGAAAACGCCGCGGAAGAGATTCGCAGCGGCACCAATGGCAAGGTGCTTTGTGTGGAAGCCAATGTCTGTTTTGAAGAGGAAGTTGCTGCGCTGATGCAGCGCGCCATGGATGAATTTGGCCACATCGATACGGTACTCGCCGCAGCAGGTGTCTCCAGCGCAGGCTACGTGAGTGGCACAACCAATGAAGATCTGAACCACCATCTGCTGGAGCAACCGCTGGAAGACTGGAACAAGGTGCTGCAGATCAACCTGACCGGGGTGATGCTCACAGACCGACTGGCAGCAAGGCATATGATTGCCCAGGGGTGCAGCGGCACCATCGTGAACATCGCGTCCACGGCGGCCAAGGTCGCCCTGCCCGGCGCGGTCGACTACTGCGTGTCCAAAGCAGGGGTTGCCATGCTTACCCAGGCCTTCGCCATGGAGATGGTGGAGCACAACATTCGCGTGAATGCCATTGGCCCGGGCTTTATTGAAACCCCCATGACCCAGGGGTTGCAGGACGACGACGAAGGTCTGGAGATGATGGTGGGCATGACACCTATGGGGCGGCTGGGCAAACCACTGGAAATGGCCAACACGGCCCTGTTTTTAGCCTGCGATGAATCCAGCTATACCACGGGTGCGACGCTGTACCCGAACGGTGGCCTGTTTACCAGCTAGAGCGCCGTTTGGATCCCATCAGTCAAGGCGCCATCGGCGCAGCCGCGGCGCAGTCGGGTAGCGGCTCTGAACAACGTCGCAAGCTGCTGACCGTAACCTGGCTGGGCTGCCTGGCTGGTCTGGCGCCCGATCTGGACATATTGATCCAGTCGCCTACCGATCCGCTGCTGTTCCTCGAATTCCATCGACACTTTACGCACGCCCTGGTGTTCATTCCCTTCGGGGCGCTGTTGGTGAGTGTGGGTACATTCTGGCTGGCCAGGCGCACGCTGAGTTTCCGCGAGACTTACCTGGCCTGTCTGCTGGGTTACGCCACACACGCGCTGCTGGACGCGTGCACGTCATACGGGACGCAATTGTTCTGGCCGTTCAGCAATATGCGGATTGCCTGGAACAACGTCTCTGTGGTTGATCCGTTGTTCACCTTACCGTTGCTGACATGTGTGCTCACGGCAGCCTTCACCAACAAGCGTCGGTGGGCTTTACTGGGAATTGTCTGGGCCTGTGTCTACCTGTCGTTTGGCGTTGTACAGATGCAGCGCGCCACCAGCGCCGCCATGGAACTGGCCAGCCAGCGCGGCCACAGCGGGGCCCGCCTGACGGTGAAGCCCAGCTTCGGCAACCTGCTTCTGTGGAAGTCAATTTATGCGGATGGCGACAACTATTATGTCGACGCCATCCGCGCCATGCCTGAGGTACAGGTATGCCCGGGTGAACGCATCGAAAAGCTGTCGTTAGCCAAACATCTGTCCGCGCTGGACACCGATAGCCAGCAAGCCCGCGATCTCGAACGCTTCCGTTGGTTTTCCAATGACTATCTGGCGTTGTTCAACACCAACGCCGGCCCACAGGTCATCGACATACGCTATTCGATGGTACCGAACCAGGTCGACCCGATGTGGGGCATCTTTATTGACACCGAGGCGCCTGCCGATCAGCACGTGCGTTGGGACTCCAACCGCAACCTGAACGCCACCAAGCGTCAGCAGTTCAACGCGCTGCTGGCAGGTGACGGCTGCGGACCCCTCTGGCAGTATGATGGCTGAATCAGCACAGCGGGAACGTTCACCATGTCAGCATCATCATCCGCACCAATAATGGTGCCTTCCAGCCTGGAAATTGCCGTGACTTGCAGCGCGCCGGATGCTGCGGAGAGACTCGGCCCGGTGCTGCGGGGTATCGCTTACACCGACGCGCGCCCCGGGGCCAGCAAATTGCCGTTTCGCAGTCTGGTCACCGGCGTCACCGACAATCTGCCTCAACTGGAAACTGATGGTGATGTCGGTGCTTACGTCATTTGCCGACGGACCATCAAACCCGGTGCTGCGCAGTACTACGGTTTGTTTCCGATGTTGCGACACCCCGAGAAAAGCCATGAAACCTGCGATGCCCACTGGCGTGATGTCCATGGCCCACTGGCCCTGGAACACCATGCCCACATGACCCACTACGTGCAGTTATCAGTTGTGCAAACCCTGCGCGGACCTGAGATAGACGGATTTGCATTGTGCGGTTTTGCCACTGAAGACGATCTGCGCAACCGGTTCTTCACCACCCCGGAGAGCGTGCAGATCATCGCTGACGACATAGAGAATTTTGCCCACACCAAGGCTTCGCCGCGACGCCTGATAGCGCAACCCTCCAGCTACGAGGTTTGACGCACGACGTTTACTGTTCGCGGGGTTGGCGCAGACGCTGGAATAGTTCAGCCACCAACTGGGCGTCTTCCTGACCCAGGCGTTGCGCGGTATCACGAACCGCATCCTGTAGCACCTGCCGCGCGGTATCACCGCCAGGATTGGCCGTTTGAATGTTGTGGTAAAGCTGCGGATTTTCCGCCAGCAGACCCTGTGCGGTTGCACTGAGTGCGCTGTAAATGGGTGTTGCCATGGCTTCCACCAGTTCCCGCGGCACGGGCATGCGTGATTCTGCTTCGGCAAAAGCAATCAACGTAGCGTGCGCCAGCACCTGCACCAGACTGGTGACCTGATCATGAGTTGCGGCATTGGCTTCAACCAGATTGAGCTGCCAGGCGCGAAACACCTCACGCAACTCAGCGCCGGCCGGCCCGCCACGCACATCAATCATCACCATGTTATGTCCAGCAAAACCCCTTTCCGGCGCGAACATGGGGTGTACACTGACATACTGGCTGGGTTTACAGGCAACTTCCGCAGCTGCACAAATGCGGCTTTTGACTGAACAAATGTCGACAATCAGCTGGTCGGCGCGGGTGTGGCC
This sequence comes from Pseudomonadota bacterium, assembly GCA_039196385.1. Classification (GTDB taxonomy): domain Bacteria; phylum Pseudomonadota; class Gammaproteobacteria; order Pseudomonadales; family Azotimanducaceae; genus UBA4421. Next base: position 10,244 of record JBCCUW010000009.1, on the reverse strand, counting down.
ATCCGCCACCTGCAGCGCCACCAGCGCCAGATCTTCCGGGACACACAACAACACCAGATCGGGCTGCGCCAGCGCATCCACAAACGGTTGCGGGTTGTTATGCAGGTCACACACCACATCCGCGGACGGGTCAATATCTATGGTAGTAACGGTCCAGGATAAAGCCTGCAAGTGGGCTGCAAACAAACGCCCAAAACCACCACAGCCACCCACAACGGCGACACTGCTAAGCACGCCCGTCATTCCCACCCCAAGCTACGCTCATTCGACCAAGCCCATTCGATCAAGCCCATTCAGTCAAGCACATTCAGGCCTGGGCGCTGGGGCGTGCAGCCAGCTCCTGACGCCAGCGGCTCAGGTTCGCTAACTCTGGCGAAGGTGGCAGACCCACCATCTGCTCAGCAAAATCGATCATGCACATGGCACTGATGTCTGCTGCAGAAAACTCCTCACCCGCGAGCATCGAGCGCTCACCCAGCTCCTTGTCCATGCGTTTGTAGTAGGCATGGGTGGCCGCATCACTCTGCTCCTTGGCTTCCGGGATCTGCTTGAAGCGCCCAGCGGCGACTTTGGCAACCACCGGTCCGTTGACCCAGGAAGTCCCGATACTTCTGAATAGTTGCAGTTCAACACGCCGCAGGTGCATGTCAATCAAGGCCATCTGCACAGGGTCAGAGCCAAACAACGGCGGCTCCGGATGGATCGCTTCCAGATAACGACAGATTGAAACTGATTCCGCAATACAGGTGCCATCGTCCAGTTCGAGCACCGGAATCTGCCCGTTGATGTTCTTGTTCAGAAATTCCGGTGTTTTGTGTTCACCGGCCATGATGTCGACATTCACCTTTTCCACCTCTATGCCCTTCTCCGCAATAAAGACGCGGACACGACGAGGATTCGGGGCTGTTGTATAGTCGTAAAGTTTCAAGGCTTACTCCAGAATAATCAGCCACGATCCTATCAGGTAACACACCGGACCACACCCGCCGCAGGCCCCTACCTGATGATCGGGCAGCAGAGGACATCAATTATGCAGCTCACAGACTACTCAAAATCCGCCGCAGATCTGCTGCGCGCAGCCGGACACACGGTCGCCGTGGCTGAATCTTCCACTGCTGGACTCATCTCCGCAGCGCTGCTGGCAGTGCCAGGGGCATCGAGCTACTACCGTGGCGGTTCAGTGGTTTATACCCTGGAGGCAAGAAAACAGTTGTTGGGCATACGCCGGGTTGATGTTGAAGGTTTGGAACCCCTCACAGAAGCCATGGTCAGTCGTTTTGCCGCGTTTGCGCGGCAGCAACTGGATGCCACCTGGGGCATCGCCGAACTAGGGGTGGCCGGCCCGACCGGCGCCCGTTACGGGCACCCACCCGGCATCAGTGTGCTGGCTGTTGACGGACCCGTTTGTTTAAGCTGCACAATCGAGACACACAGTGACCAGCGCGAAGAAAATATGTGGGCGTTTACCCAGCGCGCCTGCGACCTGCTGACTCAGGCACTGCAACAGCATCAGGAGCAGTCATGACACTGTCAAAAGTCCTGATTGCCAACCGCGGCGAAATTGCCATCCGCATTGCCAAAGGTGCAGCCAGCGCCGGATTACATTCGGTGGGTGTTTATGCACCGGCAGATGCCGCGTCTGCACATATCCAACATACGGACGAGGCGCATGCGCTACCCGCCTACCCTCAGCCAGTTGATGCTTACCTTGATATTGACGCCCTGGTGAATCTGGCCAGGGAGACAGGCTGCGATTGTATTCACCCAGGTTACGGCTTTCTGTCCGAAAGTGCCGCACTCGCCAATGCGTGCACCGCTGCTGGGCTAACATTTATCGGCCCCGATCATGAGGTCCTGAGCCTGTTTGGCGACAAAGTGGCGGCGCGTCAGCATGCACAGAGCCTGGGCATACCCGTGATACCGGGCCAGCCTGTGGACAACGAAGCACAGGCCAGAGATTTTATTGCGGAGTACGGTTTGCCGGTCATGATCAAAGCTGCCGCTGGTGGCGGCGGACGCGGCATGCGCGCCGTCGAACACCTGGAGGATTTACCTGATGCCTTGCGTCGCTGTCAGAGCGAAGCGGCCAACGCGTTCGGCAACGGGGCCTTGCTGGTCGAGAAGCTACTGACAGACCCCCAACATATTGAAGTGCAGATTATTGGCGACCAGGCCGGTTCCATCACCCATCTATACGAGCGCGACTGCTCGATTCAGCAGCGTCACCAGAAAGTAGTCGAAATTGCTCCTGCACCACAACTGACGCCAGCACTGCGCCAACAGCTGCTGGACGATGCCGTCAAGATTGCCCGCTCGTGCCACTATCACAATGCGGGTACAGTCGAGTTTCTGGTACTGCCGCAAACCAATGCACACTTCTTCATTGAATGTAATCCACGGATTCAAGTCGAGCATACGGTGACCGAACAGATTATGGGTGTTGACCTGGTCGCTAGCCAGTTCCACCTGGCGGCGGGCGTAACCCTGGCTGAGCTGGGCCTGCTGGATTTACCCGCCCCAACTGGCTTTGCTGTCCAATGCCGAGTGGTATGCCAGGGCAGTGGCACCATCGTCGGCTACAAAGAGCCAGCCGGGGCGGGCATTCGTGTCGACGGGCACGGTTACGCCGGTTACCACCCACCCGCTGACTTTGACCCCCTGCTGGCGAAATTGATCTGTTATCAGCCGCGCGGCAGTTACGCCCAGGTGCTGGGTCAGGCTGACAGAGCGCTGCAGGAATTTCATATTCAGGGTGTTGCCACCAATATTCATCAGTTAATAGCTATCCTCAGTGACCCGCAGGTTCAAGCTGGAACCGCCAGAACAACATTGTTGGAAACGCTGAACACACCCAGCCTGGCAGCCGGCAAGGCTGCGGCCATGCTGCAACAGCAGACGCGCACGTTGGGGGCTAAAGCCAGCGCGGCCAGTCCGATCCCCAACCAGGCAGGCGGCAGCCTGGGCGTGCCGGACGGTCATATCGGCATCAGCTGTCCCATGGCCGGCGCCATCCTGGAAATCTGCGCTCAGGTGGGTGAAATAGTCCAGGCCGGGCAACCGCTATTGGTGATCAGCGCCATGAAAATGGAAACCTCTATCACCGCCACCACTGCAGGCACGCTGACCCAACTGGGCGAATACGAAATCGGCAGCCAGCTTGCCGCAGGTGAAGTTGTCGCTGTTGTACAACCGACAGCCCATGCAGAGGCACCGGCACAGGTTGACCCACAACAGTCCTGGTTGCCAACTTTGACTGAGGTCGATACGTTGCGCCAGTTGGCCAAGGCACGGCTGGCGCCCGGCGCTTAACATCCCGGCGTGGTGCGCCCACGCGGGCGCCGCCACCAAACCGGTGGGGGACCCCCGGGCCAGTTGGGGGATCAAGACACCTTTCGCGAAGTCGGCAGCGTTGCCGGGTTCGCCTCATACAACAGCGAGGGTGAAATTGACGCCTTTACCCCCGCCAATCACGTGGGCGGATGGGGAGATATACTCGGCCGCACCACAATCGTCTGTGCGGATGACTTTACCTCCAGGGGTGGACACGCGGATGGCGCCATAGGCGCCAAGAGCCTGTATCTCGACCGCCTGTCCATGGAGCTGCGAGTGCCTTCAGTGCGCCTGCTGGACGGCTCTTCCGGGGGTGGCAGCGTCGCTGCCATGGTTCCGCAACAGAAGGCCGCCGGGAGCAGCGAAGCCAAAGAGAGCTCCGGCGCCATCACAGCTGGCCGCCCCCGGGTTGCGGGCAGCGGCGGTTCTTTTCTGCCCGGACACCTGGGTAGTAATCCGTATACAGAACAACTGCACACCGTACCCGTGGTCAACATGCTACTGGGCAGCGTGGTCGGCATCGGCGCGGCCAAAGCGGTACTGGGCCACTTTTCCGTGATGGTCAGGGACATTGCGCAACTGTTTGTTGCTGGACCCCCAGTCGTCAGCCATGCCATGGGGTACGAGGTCAGCAAAGAAGACCTTGGCGGCTGGCATATTCATTGTACAAACGGCTCGGTAGACAATCTGGCAGAAAGCGAAGCAGAAGCCGTCGACATGGTCAGACAGTTTTTGTCATATCTGCCCCCCAGCGTTTATGAGCTGCCACCGGCTGCAGACTGCAGCGATCCGGTCAACCGCGCAGAAGAGGAATTGTTGACGATTATTCCGCGCAAACGCACCAGCACCTTTGACATTCGTCGCGCGATCAGCCTGATGGCGGACAAAGACTCGTTTTTTGAGATCGGTCCCCTGTGGGGTACTGACCAGGTCACCGGCTTTGTGCGCTTCAACGGTTACCCGATGGGCGTGATCGCTTCGGACTCCCGCCACGAAAATGGCGGTGCGTTAACCGCTGATGGCTGCGATAAATTGAAAAGACATCTCGATCTGTGCGATGTATTCCACATCCCCCTGCTGAATCTGATCGATAATCCCGGATTTGCAGTGGGCATCGAGCACGAACTTCGCAGCACCATTCGCAAAGGGGGCGAGTGGATGGTGGCTTTTGCGCAACTTAACCTGCCCATTTTCTCGGTGCTCATGCGCCGCAGTTTCGGCGTTGCCGGCAACAACTATGCAACGCCACAGAATCGTCCCTCCGTACGGGTCGCCTGGCCGGCGGCAGATGTTGGTGGCATCCCGCCGGAAGGTGGCATTGAAGCCGCTTACAAGCGCCAACTGGCGGAGGCAGAAGATCCCGTTGCCCTGCGTGCTGAACTGAACGCTCGCATCGAGAGCGCCAGGGGCCCGGTGGGGCCATTGAACAAGTTTCAGCTTGAGGAAATGATTGATCCGCGCCAGACTCGGCAACTGATCTGCAAGTGGATTCCGCTGGCGTATCAGAGCATGGGGCACGCGGACCGGCTCGGCCCGCGCGCCCTGCAGTTCAGACCTTGAGTCTGGACCCGTTAATCTCCGGGAGACAATTCACCATGACAGAGCAATCCACCAACTACGATGATGTCAAACAATACCGCCTGGATCCGGAACGCGAACAGGAACTGATCAACAGCGCCGGTGAGTGTGTTTTCATCTGGTCAAACAAGGCCGGTCACCCGATCGGGGTGATCACAGCCTACGTCCCTGTCGATGGCAAAATCTGGATGACCGCCACCCGCGAGCGCGTGCGCATAAAGGCCATCGCAAGAGATCCACGTTCCTCCTGTGTTTTCACCAGCAAGGGAACCCACATGGGCGGCGGCAAAACCGTCACCTATAAGGGTCACACGGTGATTCACGACGATATGGAAACCAAACACTGGTTCTATAATCTGCTGGCCCAGGGTATGGCAGCCTCGGAAGACAGCGGCAACGCCTTTACCCAGAACCTGCAGCCGGAGCTGTTTGTGAAATTCCTCGATACCCCAGAGCGAGTGGTGCTGGAGTTTACCCCGGAACTGTCCATTCCATTTGACGGCGACAAGATGGCCGCCGGTACCGCTGCGGCGTACGCGCAGTTTGCCGCAGAAGAAGGCAACTGATCGCGCACCTGGCGTGCGCTATCGTGTCATTCTGCCAGGGGATTGACGATGCGTCGTTCCACGGTACCTGTGAGATAACGCTGGAGAAAGTGGCAACTGGCCGCCACTTCTTCAGCCGGCACCTCCGGATGCAAACCCGGATTGGCGTGCAACCGCTTGTCTTCGGCAGCAAGCGCATCAAACAGCGCCAGATAACCATCGCGCGGAAACAGTTCGTCTTCCAGCTGCATGAGAAACAGCAGTGGGCAATTGATGTGGCCGGCATCCTGAGCCAGGCGCTGCCCCACCGACTGTGCAGCGCCGCTGACGCCACAAAGCCCGATCACTGCAGCGCTGAAAGTTAACTCCGAAGCTAATTTAGAGGCTAACTTGGAAGCCAAAAGAGGCACGCCGAACAAAGTGCCCATGGAAAGGCCAAAGTAACCCAGCGGCCCCTGTCCCAGGCTGCCATCTGCCGTGAGCGCATGAAAGGCATCGTGCCAATCTGTCACCATGTCATCGATCCAGCCATCACGCTGCATCTCCTCGGCGAAGGCGACGCGCCCACCCGGACCTACCTGGCGCAGACCGTGAACCGGCCCATCCAGCGCCAGGCAGACAAAACCACTCTCACTGACCAGACGTTTGCACAGGTGTGGAATCGGTGCCTGGTAACGGTCACCGGACGCACCGTGCCCCAACAACACCATGGGGGTGTCTGCGGCGTACTTGGCCGGCAACCATAGCGCCCCCGTGATTCGCCGCACCTGACCCTGCAAGGTAAAATCACGCGGTGCCGGGTGATCCACCGGAGCATCAACGGGTGGCGGCGATGATAACCATTCAACCGTGCCTGCTAATGTCCCTTCTAACGTCCCTTCAACCGTCATCACACTCCCGGATCGCAGTTGCGTATGTTATTGCGTAAGCTGTCACATGCTAACCGCACCACTCACGGGCAACAAGCGACGCACAGAACTCGGCCAAACCGCGCGCTGAGCAGGTTTGTTACACTGACACCAAAACAACCAGGAGCCTGGGTGAAAGTAGATGCACCAATCACGGCCAACATGGCGGACATTGCTGCACAAGTGCAGCGGCTGGAGGAAATAGGCTACGACGGCGTTAGGCTGGCAGAGCTGAATCACGACCCGTTTATGCCGCTGGCGATTGCCGCTGAACATTCCAGCCACATCGAACTAGTCACTTCAGTGGCGGTGGCTTTCTCGCGCAATCCCATGTCCATGGCCATACAGGCTCACGACCTGAATACCTTTGCCCAAGGCAGGCTGGTACTGGGTCTCGGCTCGCAGGTGAAACCGCATATTGAACGGCGCTTCAGCATGCCCTGGCACAAAGCTGCCGCACAAATGCGCGACTTCATTCAGGCCATGCAGGCTATTTTTGACTGCTGGTACGACGGCAAACGTCTTGAGTACACGGGAGAGTACTACCAGCACACACTGATGCCGGCCACCTTTACGCCGGACATTCCGGAGGGTACCCAGGCCTCCCGGCCGCGTATTGCGCTGTCAGCGACCGGCCCGTTGATGACCCGGATTGCCGCGGAACTGACCGACGGCATGATCATGCACCCCTTCTCGTCCGAGAAGTACATGCGCGAGGTGACGCTGCCCGCGGTGGAGCAGGGGCTGGCAACCAGCGGCCGCAGCCTGACAGACTTCTCCCTTGACTACGCGCCCATGATTGCTACCGCCAGCACCGAAGAAGGTCTGGTGAAAGCCCGCGCCATGGTCCGTGATCGCATCGCCTTTTACGGCTGCACGGTGGCTTACAAGCCGGTGCTGGACTGCCACGGCTGGGGAGACCTGCAGGATGAACTGATCCGCTTGAACAGAGCCCATGACAAGCCAGCCATGGCCGCCCTGATCAGTGACGAGATGGTGGACACCATTGCAATTTGTGGTGAGCCTGAGGAAGTTGTGGCCAAGATGCAGCAACGGTTTGGCGGGCTGATCCAACGTACCAGCTTTACCGGCCTGGCGCTCGATGACGATACGCTGCACACCATGCTGCAACAACTGCGTCAAGCCGCCTAGATCTCGCTGGTTCTGCCCCGCAGATAGACTGCTGCCGCCAGCAGGACCCCAGCGACAATGAGGCCGCTCCAGAACGTCGGCAGAGACAATACCGCCAGCGGTTTGAACTGTCCGACGAGGTCATAGACCAGCGGGTTCGAACTGACATAAGGCAGACTGAGCGGTGACATGTGCAACGCTATCCAGCTATACACATGATCAGAGTTCATAAAAATCCGCTCGAGAACAATGACAATCCAGGGCCCGCCAATACCCCACAATAGAGGCGCCCTGGGCAATACGGCAGATAACATCAACAACCAGGCGTAAATTGGCAGTATCCAGAAGCCATGCAGCACAAAACCCAGCAGCAGCTGCCAAGGCGCCTGCCAGACGCCGCTCTGCGCCCACAACCGGGCCCCGCTGGCGTCCGGCACAATCCACAACCCCAGAGTCAGCACCAGCAACTCCGCGGCCAGGATAGCCACCAACGTCAGCAGCGGCGCCAGCCAGGTAAAGAACACCAGCTTACCCAACACGGTTGTCAGATCACTGACCGGCATGGATTTCCAGAACAGCACCGAATGATCCTTGCGCTCGTCGTACAGGCTGGCCACCAACGCAAACAGTGTCACCGCCAACAGCACCCAGTAGAACGGTAACGCCAATGTGCCCATAAACTGATTCAGTTTATAAGCCAGCTCGGTATCCGATGCGTCGCTGATATTGAACAGCAACGCCGCTGCGGCCTGCAATCCACTGACCTCGGCACGGGATGTATGGGTGTCACCCGGATTGGCGCCGGATTCAACCTGATTCACGTTCACCTGCAAGTTATCACCGGCCGCGACTACCGTCAGTCCGAACAACAGCAGCAGAATCAGTAGAATTAAAGGTCCCCACAAAAAGCCGGCTTTGTGCTCAAGCCATTCGCGCTTCAGCAGGCTCGCGAAGGCCATCATTGCGTGCCTCCAACTGCATCGTTTTCCACCAACGCCACAAACAGCTCCGCCAGATTGGGGACCGTGACTGGACCCAGTGCTTCCAGCTGCTGCGAGCTCGCACCCCGGAAGATATATTCGTGCCCGGACGGCGTTTTGCGCCTGGACAGAGGTTCTTGCGGCAGCGCTGCCTCAGTGGCACACACAACTTTCTGAAACTGTTGTGCCAGTTCCGACATGGAGCTGGCCAGGCGGGTGCGACCCCGATGGATAAACACGACATCGGTAAGAATGTGCTCAATCTCACGCACTTCGTGGGTGGTGACCAAGACGCTGCGCTGGGGTGAGAAGAATTCGTTCTGCACCGCATCGTAAAACTGCTGCCGATGGATAACATCCAGCCCCAGCGTAGGTTCATCCAGCACCAGCAGCTCTGCATCAATGGCCAGCACAATGGCCAGGTGCAGTTGCACATGCATACCCTTGGACAACACCCGCACTTTTTTGCGCAAGCTGATGTCAGTGCGACTGAGCCTGTCCAGCGCCAGCGCATGATCAAAACGCGGATGGACTGCAGCAACATAGTCCAACAGATCGCAAACCCGCATCCACTTGGGCAGGATACCTGTATCTGCTATGTAAGCGACGTGTTGCATGAGCTGCGCACGCTGCCGCCAGGGGTGATGGTCCAGAACCTGAATCTCCCCCTGATCAAGCTGAGCGAGACCCAGGATCGACTTAAGTGCTGTGGTCTTGCCGGAACCGTTGGGACCAATCAAGCCCACAATCCGACCACGGGGTACCTGCAGCTCAAAACCATCCAGCGCACGGACATCGCCAAACTGTTTGGTGAGCCCGCGGGCCTGGATTACGGTCATATGTTGTCTCCGCTGAGCGCCCGGGTGAGCGCTTGTATAACAGTGTACCCCACCAGCTGCAACCGCTCGCAGAATGAGAGTTGCAAGCGCTTGATAAATCATCCACTGGGGTCTGACTTACACTTTGCGTAGAATGCGGGCAACTTTTTGTGGATGCATCAAATGCGGACAGGCGGGCTGATTATGCTGCTGGTCATCGTGGTGGCCAGCTTCTGGGTGTTTGAACGGGACCTGCCCGCCAGTCTGGTCGATACCCGCTACAGTAATCCTGCCTCCCAGTTCCTCACCCTGCCGAATGGCAGCCGGATTCATTACCGGGATCAGGGCGTTGCAGAGGCGCCCGCGATTGTGCTGCTGCACGGCTCCAATGCATCGCTGCACACCTGGGAACCCTGGGTCGAAAGACTGGGCGACCGTTATCGTATCGTGACCATTGATCTGCCCGGACATGGCCTCACTGGCGCAGTACCGGATCAGCAATATACAACCGCAGCCTTCATGGCGACGGTAACCTCGGTCACCCAGCATCTGCGCCTGCCGCCCTTTGTGTTGGGCGGCAACTCCATGGGGGGTGGCGTGACCTGGCGTTACGCTGCGGCGTACCCTCAACAGGTGCGCGCCATGATCCTGGTGGACGCCAGCGGCCCACGCGATTGGTCGCGCCAGGCCGCACGACGCAGCGGCGAAGAGCGCCCCCCGCTGGCCTTCAGGCTGTTGCGATATGAATGGTTCAGAACGATCGGCCGTTATCTGGATCTGGGTTATCTGACTGGTGAAGGCCTGCGCGCCTCTTATGCCGACAAGCGCCTGGTGGACGAGGCTTTAATCGACCGCTATTACAATTTGAATATGCGCGCCGGCACCCGCGCTGCTACGCTGCTGCGGGCCACACAACCGCGCGATAATGATCAACAGGGAGAGCAGGCGCTGCGC
>JBCCUW010000008.1:0-26715 GCA_039196385.1 Pseudomonadota bacterium | reverse complement strand
GTTTTTCGTTCCAGCACATGCAGCAGTTTCTTATTGGCCTGACCGGCGGTATCGGCAGCGGCAAGTCCGCTGCCGCGGAGAGATTTTCCCATCATGATATTCGCGTTGTCGACGCGGACCTCGCCAGCCGGGTGGTCGTTGAACCTGGCCAGCCCGCGCTCACCAAAATTGCGGATCATTTTGGCGCCGGTATCCTGCTGCAGGATGGTCAACTTGACCGCGCTGCGTTACGCCAGCGGGTATTTGCGGAACCCGCTGAACGTCAGTGGTTGCAACAATTGCTGCACCCACTGATTTCCCGCTATTTACGTGAGCACATTGGACAGGCGGCTTCGCCTTATGTCGTGCTGGTCAATCCTCTTCTCGTGGAGTCGCAACAGCACACCTGGTGCACCCGTATTCTCGTGATCGACGTGGACGAATCCCTGCAGGTCAGTCGCACAATGGCGCGCGACCAGAACACCAGGGAGCAGGTGGAAAACATCATGCAGGCCCAGGCCAGCCGAACACAGCGGCTGGCTCTGGCTGACGATGTGATTGTCAACGATCAGGACCTGGATCAGCTGCATATTGCCGTTGACGAACTACACCACACCTATCTACAACTTGCCGCACAAGCAAAGAAGGTGTCGTGAGCGAAAAGGACAAACCCAGCATCACCCGAATCGTGACCTGTCCCACCTGCGGTGGGCGGGTCAAGTGGAACAGCAGCAACACGTATCGGCCATTCTGTTCCGAGCGTTGCAAACTGATTGATTTCGGCGCTTGGGTAGATGAAGAACATCGCATCAGTGGTGATGCAGAACACCAGGACGTGAACAGTGAAGACCTGCGTTAGCGACTGCTATCAGGTACGGTACTCGGCATTAATCCGGATATACTCATACGACAGGTCCGTGGTCCACACAGTTTCTTCTGCTTCTCCCAGGCCCAGATCCACCGTAATGGTAAATTCTTCCTGAGCGAGCACTGCCGCACCCCGCGCGTCCGTATAGTCGTCACACATCAGACCCTGGTCAGCCACCTGCACGTCATCCAGCCACAGTTTCACACGACTGGCGTCCACGTTGGGCGTGGGCGCGCGGCCAATGGCCATGCAAAACCTGCCCCAATTTGCGTCACCGGCAAACAGTGCGGTTTTTACCAGCGGGGATTCCGCCATGGTATACGCCACGGCCAGACAATCGTCAGCATGGCGGCCACCACAGACCCGCACCGTGACAAACTTGGTGGCACCTTCACCATCTCTGGCCAGCGCTTGCGCCAGGGTCAACGCCACGTCAGTGAGCGCAGCAGCCAGCGGCGCATAAAGCGGGTGGGAGGTTCCGGTGATCATGTCATGATCTGCCTGGCCCGTACACGCCAGCATAAAACAGTCGTTGGTTGAAGTATCCCCATCCACTGTCACCCGATTAAAGGTATACGCCACCGCTTCGTCAATGAGTTGTTGCGCTACACCCGGAGCAATCCGGGCATCACACGCGACGTAAGCCAACATGGTTGCCATGTTTGGTTTGATCATGCCCGAACCTTTGGCGATGCCGGTGATGGTCACCGGCGAGCCCGCGAGATCAACCTGCAGCGAGTGACCTTTCGCCACCGTGTCGGTGGTCATAATGGCCTGGGCGGCAGCGAGCCAGCCGTTTTCGCTGAGATTGCTGTAACACCCGTCCAGCGCCGCCTGCATGCGTTCCACCGGAAGCCGCTCGCCAATCACCCCTGTGGAAAAGGGTTGTACCTCAACATCCGGAATCTGCAGCAACCGGGCCGCACTGGCACAGATACGACCAGCATCCGCCACACCGGCTTCACCCGTTGCTGCATTGGCATTGCCACTGTTGACAACCCAGCTGCGACACCCGGCCTGGCGGGCACGCGCCAGTTGTACAGGCGCCGCGGCAAAGTGCGATTGGGTATACACACCGGCAACCTGCGTACCAGTACAAAATTCAAATAAAGCCAGATCGTTACGTTTATCCTGTTTGATGGCGGCACAGGCGCTCCCTACCCGCACGCCGGGCACTGGCAGCAGCTCGGTGGGCGCCTGCAGGTTAACGGCCATTGTTGTCAGGCAACCTTGCCATGGCACTGTTTGTATTTCTTACCAGAGCCACAGGGGCAGGGTTCATTGCGACCTACCTTGCGTTCTTCGCGCACAATGGTTTCCACCTTCGCCCCGGACTCAGCCGGAGCCTGTGCTGGCGCTGGTTCAGGGTTATTCAACGCGGTAGCTTCAGCATGCTGGAAGTTCATACGCTCAGCCTCAGCGGCGCGCCGCTTACGTTCCGAAGCTTCTACCTCATCCGGACTTTCTATCTGAATACGCGACAGCATACGCACGACGTCGAGCTTGATGTTGTATAACAACTCCTGGAACAACTCGAACGATTCGCGTTTATACTCCTGTTTGGGCTGCTTCTGAGCGTAGGCACGCAGATGTATACCCTGACGGAGATGATCCATGGTCGCGAGATGTTCTTTCCAGCGCTGATCCAGAATCTGCAGCATGATCTGTTTTTCCACCACGCGCATATCAACACCCACCGCTGACCACGCAGTTTCTTTCGCCTGATATTCGGCTTCGATTTGCTGCAATACGCGTTCGCGCAGTTTGTCCTCATCCAGATCGTCGTCCTGCTGCAGCCATTGGGGGACCGGCTGGTCGGAAGCGAACTCCGTTAACAGGGCCTGCTGCAGACCCGACGCATCCCACTGTTCTTCCAGGCTCTGCGGCGGGATGTATTGTGCAAACAGGTCAAAGACCATCTCTTCACGCAGGCCTTCGATGGTTTCGGAAATATCGTCGGACGCCATCAGATCACGGCGCTGCTGATAAATCACCTGACGTTGATCGTTGGACACGTCATCGTATTCCAGCAGGTTTTTGCGGATATCGAAGTTGTGTCCTTCAACTTTGCGCTGGGCATTTTCGATGGAGCGGTTAACGATACGGTGCTCGATCGCCTCACCTTTTTCCATGCCCAGTGATTTCATCATGTTGCGCACCCGGTCGGTGGCAAAGATGCGCATCAGATTGTCTTCCATGGACAGATAAAAACGGCTGGAGCCCGGGTCACCCTGACGTCCTGAACGCCCACGCAGCTGATTATCGATGCGCCGTGATTCATGACGCTCCGTGCCGATAATGTGCAGCCCACCGGCGTCCAGCACCTGCTGGTGGCGCGCTTCCCAGTTGCGGGTCAGCGCCGCCTGCTCCTGCTCGTCCAGTGCTCCCGCACGTTCCAGCTCAGCCTCGAGGTTACCGCCCAGGACAATGTCCGTACCGCGACCGGCCATATTGGTAGCAATGGTGACAACCCCGGGGCGGCCAGCATCTGCAATAATATCCGCTTCGCGTTCGTGCTGCTTCGCGTTCAACACGCTGTGCTCAATCTTGCGCTTATTCAGCTCGTTAGACAAAATCTCGGACGATTCGATCGACGCGGTACCCACAAGCACAGGCTGGTGACGCTCAATACGTTCAGTGATGTCTTCAACAATGGCATCAAACTTATCCATCATTGTCAGATAAATCAGGTCGTTGGCATCATCACGGACCATCGGCTTATGGGTGGGGATGATCACCACGTCCAGGCCATAAATCTGGCGGAATTCAAACGCTTCCGTGTCCGCAGTACCGGTCATGCCAGACAACTTGTTGTACATGCGGAAGTAGTTTTGAAAGGTGGTTGAAGCCATGGTTTGACTTTCGTTCTGAATCGCCACTCCTTCTTTGGCTTCCACCGCCTGATGAATACCTTCGGACCAGCGTCGACCCGGCATCGCCCGGCCGGTATGTTCATCTACAATCACCACTTCGTTGTTGGTGACCATGTAGTCCACATCGCGCTTGAACAGGAAATGCGCCTTCAGAGCGGCCTGCATATGATGCAACATATTCAGATTGGTCGCTGAATAGAGGCTGTCGCCGTCGTCTAGTAAACCCAGCTTGATCAGTTCTTCCTCTACCTTCTGGTGACCCAGTTCGGTCAGCTCAATCTGCCGGTTCTTTTCATCAACCATGAAATCGCCCGTCGGTTCGGGCTCTTCTTCACCAAACACTCTGGCCTGTTCTCTGAACTCCTGTTGCTGCAGCTTAGGGGCCAGCTTGTTCATCGTGGCGTATAACTGGGTGCTTTCTTCCGCGGTCCCGGAAATGATCAATGGCGTACGGGCTTCGTCAATGAGAATCGAGTCCACCTCATCAACAATGGCAAAATTCATGCCCCGCTGGAAGCGATCATCCAGTGTGAACGCCATGTTGTCTCGCAGATAGTCAAAGCCGAATTCGTTGTTGGTGCCATAGGTGATATCTGCAGCGTACGCCGCGCGTTTTTCCAGCGGATCCTGATTCGATTGAACGACGCCAACACTCATACCCAATTCGTTATAGATGGGCCCCATCCAGGACGCATCACGACGCGCCAGATAGTCGTTTACCGTGACCACATGCACACCTTCGCCGGTCAACGCGTTCAAATAGGCCGGCAGTGTCGCCATCAGCGTTTTCCCTTCACCTGTGCGCATTTCAGCAATGCGCCTTTCATGCAAGGTAATGCCACCGATGATCTGCACATCAAAGTGGCGCATGTTCCGGGTCCGTTTTGCCGCTTCTCGCACAGCAGCAAAAGCCTCTGGCAGTAACTTGTCTAAAGAGGCGCCATCACTCAGCTGTTGACGCAGGTTTTCGGTATGCGCAACCAGATCGGTAGTGCTGTCGAATTCATCTTCAAGATCGTTCACGCGGGCAACAATCTTGCCCATTCGCTTGAGCTCGCGACTGTTTTTTGTGCCGAAAATACTTGTGAGGAAATTGGCCATTAGATCAACCTATAGACAGGTGGCGGCATTGTACCGATTGCGCCAGCCGCTTTGAAAAAAAATGCAGCCGGAACGCTGTTGAATTTGAGTGTGTGTCCCTGCGTGCCGCGTCCCTGCATGCTGCGGCGGGGCATCCACCAGCCTGCAGGTTAAGTATAAGCTGGTTTTCAGACCCGGCCAGCCGCTGATGGTTCAGGGCTCGCTCAGGAACGTTTGTTCACATAGCCCGCTGGATCGACGTGCCGACCATGCTTGAGTACTTCAAAATGAACGTGCGGGCCAGTGGACCGCCCGGTGCTGCCCATCACACCGATGGGTTCACCTTTTTTGACGACATCGCCAACCGCGACCAGCGCAGATTTGTGGTGCGCATAGCGTGTCACCAGGCCATTACGATGGGTGATTTCAATCAACTGCCCGTAGCCGGAACGTTCACCGGCGTATGTGACCACACCGCTGGCGACCGCGATCACATCCGACCCCTCACGACCGGCAAAGTCGACGCCGGAATGCCAGGCGGTTTTGCCGGTAAAAGGATCCACTCGCTTGCCGTATGGTGATGACAGCCAGCCCCAGGTGACCGGCCGGCCCTTCACGGTTGAGGCCTGGCGGATATCTTCATGCACCAGCACTTCGTCAAGTATGTTCAGCTCTGCCTCGCGCCTGCGCAGTTGAGCGGAGAGGGTTTCCAGCTCGCCGGTGAGCTCACCCCAGCCCAGCGTGGCCTGAGTACCGCTGACCGGGCCACCCTGGGCCGGTGCACGGTTAAAATCAAATTCTTCAGCCTGCAACTTGGCGGCCTCACTCATATGCGCACCCAAGGCTTCCATGCGCAGCAAGCGGGCCTGCATCTGTGCCAGTTGACGCCCTACGGCTGCACTTTGCGCCTGGTTTTTCTTAGTGAGTTCAACCACCAGTGCTTTCTGGGTTGCCAGCTTGTCACGCCATTCCGCGACCACTTGGGCACTCACCTGATCAGCACTGGACTGATAAACGGTCCAGCCAACCGTGGTCACTGCCACTAACGCCACGGCAGCCGCCAGCGCCATGACGCTGCGCGGGAGGTGCAGTGAGAGATTGGATCCTTTGTCCCTGACCAGAATTATCTTCATGAATTAGTGTTCTTTTTTTCCTTTCCCGATCATGTCTTTTCCGATCTGGGTGTCGGGTGGGTTGCTAATTTCTGATGTTTCTCGCTAACCTTAGTCATGAGCAAGCGAACTTCAAGTTTCCCCCCTACAACCCATACGATAGAGGATCTACTTGACGAAAACCATGGCAGGTTTTCCCCGCTGCAAAGACTGATCAAAACCGCTTCGAACCAGAAACAGTGGACCGCAGAATTTTGCGCTCTGTTGGATCCGAGCTTGCATCGCTCAGTTCAAGTCACCAACATTCGCGGGCCAGTGTTACATCTATTGTGTGACAACGCTGCCGTTGCCACCCGCTTGCGCTTCGTTCTGGCAGACCTGTTGCCCCAGTTACGTCAGCTGCAAAGCTTCAGCGGGGTGACTGATACAAAAATCCGTGTTGCCAGCCGCTAACCCTCAGCACTGCGTGTCCCCACAGTGCCGCTAACTAATTTACGCTGTGTCGCGCGAATTTACTGTGAAATCTGGCCAGTTTGAGTCAACGCGACGCAATTTCTGTCATCTCTACTCAGGCTTTCAGGCGTTGGCCAGCAGAGGTCGAGCGTACGCGCCCGGTGCGTGAGCCATATCTTCGAAAGTAATGATCTCATAAGCACTTTCGTCGGCTAATAATTGCCGCAGCAGCGCGTTGTTGAGCCCATGGCCCGATTTATAACCAGTAAACTGACCAATTATACTATGACCCAACAGATACAAATCCCCGATGGCGTCAAGTATCTTGTGTTTGACGAACTCATCCTCCAGGCGGAGCCCTTCTTCGTTGAGTATACGGAATTCGTCAACGACCACGGCGTTCTCGAGGCTACCGCCTTTGGCCAGGTTCATTTCCCGCAGCTTTTCATAGTCAGCTAGAAAGCCGAAGGTTCGCGCCCGGCTAACTTCTTTAACGTACGCAGTGCTGGAAAAATCTACTTCCACCGAATGTTCATGTTTCTTAAACACGGGGTGATCGTATTCAAGCGTGTACTTCAGGCGAAAGCCTTCAAACGGGCATAATTCTGCGTACGCATCGCCATCGCTGTAACGCACAGGCTTACAGACTCGAATAAATTTTTTAGCCGCCGCTTGCTCCGAAATCCCGGCGGATTGCAGGAGGAAGACAAACGGGGCTGCACTGCCATCCATAATGGGCAGTTCAGGCGCACTCACTTCGACAATGGCATTGTCAATTCCCAGACCCGCAAACGCGGACATGAGATGTTCGACGGTTGATAACTGGTATTCACCTTCCGTCAAAGAAGTGGCCATGGTCGTTGCACCGACTTTAAGTGCATCTGCCTGCAGAACAACCGGCTGATCAACGTCTGTACGCACGAACGTGATGCCGTTGTCGATGGGCGCCGGTTTTAATGTGACATAAACTTTTTCACCTGTGTGGAGACCCACACCGGTTGCTCGAATCGTGTTGTTGAGCGTGCGTTGTTGCAAAGAATCTGTCATAGACATAGGCCGCGCATACTACCAATCCACCCGATTGTGCTCCATGCACCAGGCCTCACTTTTTGTTTCATTTTGTATCATCCAGACGATTCATGTACCCAGGCTGAACAACCTGACCAACGTCAAGTGTGTGCGCTTGTGTAAGCGCACACACTGCTGGAGTCACCATCGATCCCTGATGGCGATTTAGTCTGCTTGACGCCGCAAAAACGCTGGAATATCCAGATAATCCAGATCCTGATTGTCAGGATCTTCTGCCAGATTGTCCCGGTTGTGCACGTTGTTACGGGCAAACGCGGGGCGATCCAATTTATTGTAGTCAACCTGTCCATCCAGCGCCTGCTGCGACAGCGTATTGTCGACCACAATATTGGGCACTTCTGCTTCACCCAGGCCGGTTGCGACCACAGTGACTTTCAGTTCTTCACCCATTTCCGGATCAATCACGGTGCCCACCACAACGGTGGCTGCTGAGGATGCAAATTCCTCAACAATATTGCCTACATCAGTAAATTCGCCAATGTTCAGCTCAGGACCCGCGGTGACGTTCACCAGAATCCCTCGGGCGCCGTGCAGATCAACATCTTCCAGAAGTGGGGAGCGGATCGCTGCTTCTGCTGCATCCCGCGCCCGATTATCGCCAGACGCCCGACCGGTACCCATCATGGCCATGCCCATCTCAGACATCACCGTGCGTACGTCGGCAAAGTCCACGTTGATCATGCCGGGTCGAATAATGAGATCAGCAATCCCCTGCACCGCACCCAGAAGTACATCGTTGGCCGCGGCAAACGCGTCCAGCATGCTGGTTCGCTCACCCAATACAGCCAGCAGCTTTTCATTGGGGATTGTGATCAGAGAATCCACGTGCTGGGAAAGCTCTACCAGTCCCTGCTCAGCAACTTCAGCACGTTTTTCAAAATTAAACGGCTTGGTCACCACAGCAACCGTCAGAATACCCATTTCCTTGGCCACTTCAGCCACGATCGGCGCGGCCCCGGTGCCCGTGCCACCACCCATGCCAGCGGTAATGAACACCATATCAGCACCGGACAGTACTTCAGCAATGCGGTCCCGATCTTCCATGGCTGCAGCCCGACCTACCTCAGGATTTGCCCCGGCACCCAATCCTTTGGTGATACCGCTGCCAATCTGCAGTGAAGTCTGCGCATCCAGGCTTTTCAGCGCCTGCGCATCCGTATTTGCGGTGATAAAGTCCACCCCGTCCACATTTTTCGCAACCATGTGCTGCACGGCATTACCGCCACCGCCGCCCACACCGATTACTTTGATTACCGCGCTTTGTGGCGCGCTATCTACCAGCTCAAACATCGTTTTCTCCAGCTTCGTTTGTCCTAACGTTTTCCATTCCTAAAAGTTTTCGATCCACCATTTTTTTACCCGGGTAAACAGCCCGCCTTGACTGGCGCCACGCTTCCTGGGCATTTCTTTTTCTCGTTCCAACCCATACTGCAACAAGCCAACGCCCGTTGCATAAATGGGATTTCTGACGATGTCCTTCAAACCCGCCACATTGTGTGGCGCCCCGAGGCTGACCGGCATATGAAAAATTTCTTCCGCCAGATCAATCACTCCTTCCATTTTTGCTGCACCACCGGTCAAAACGATGCCGGCCGCTAACAAATCTTCAAAGCCGCTGCGCCGCAGCTCCGCCTGAATCAACGTAAACAATTCGTCGTAGCGCGGTTCGACCACTTCAGCCAGTGATTGCCGCGATAACTCCCGGGCAGGCTTATCACCCACCCCGGGCACTTTGATAATTTCATCCGCCTTGGCCAGCTGCGTCAGCGCACAGGCATACTTGATCTTCAGGTCCTCTGCGTTCTGGGTAGGCGTGCGCAGGGCCATAGCAATATCGTTGGTGACCTGATCACCTGCAATGGGGATCACCGCCGTATGGCGGATGGCGCCTCCTGTAAAAACTGCGATATCCGTTGTACCGCCACCAATATCCACCAGGCATACCCCAAGGTCGCGCTCATCTTCGCTCAGTATCGAGTAGCTGGAAGCCAGCTGTTCCAGAATGATGTCGTTAACCTGCAGCCCACAACGTTCAATGCACTTTTCAATGTTCTGCGCCGCATTCACCGCACAGGTGACCATGTGCACCTTGGCTTCGAGCCGTACGCCGGACATGCCCAGCGGTTCTTTGACGCCTTCCTGCGTATCAATGACGTACTCCTGAGGGAGAACATGCAGAATCTTCTGATCCGCCGGTATCGCCATCGCCTGGGCGGCGTCGATAACCCGATCCACATCCTGGCTGTAGACCTCGCGGTCCCGGATCGCGACGATGCCATGCGAGTTGAGTGAGCGGATATGACTGCCGGCAATGCCTGCATACACCGCATCAATCGAACATCCCGCCATCAGCTCAGCTTCTTCCACCGCGCGCTGAATCGACTGCACCGTCGACTCAATGTTCACTACCACGCCTTTTTTCAGCCCGCGGGAGTGATGCGTGCCAATGCCGATAATTTCCAGCTCACCGTCGGTATTTACCTCGGCCACAATGGCGGCCACTTTGTTGGTACCGATATCCAACCCAACAATTTTCTGTAACGGGGACTCAGCCGCCATTAATTTGATCCTCCGGGATAAGCGTAAGACGGTGTCCGCGTTGGACCTGCCACCGCCACGATGTCGTTATCTTTGATGTTCTCGGCCTTGTAGCGTACCGCCAGGCCGCTGGCATAACGCGCATCCACATACGCCACCGCCTGGCTGCTTGCCTGCAGCACCTGGCGCTGCAACAGCAGAAACCGATGGGCGCGTTCATTTAATTGCTCAGCCCCCAGCAGCAGCTGCACCGGGTCGGAGTGATCCGCCCGTTTCACTTCAACCACCCACTCTCCCTGTCGATTCTGCTGCAATCTGCTGATCCGCAGTTCCGCACGGGTCAGGATCTGATCCAGCAGCCGGTAGACACCCATCGTCTGAGCGGGACTTTCCAGGGCAATATCAAACAGCGGCAGGCCCGCATATTGGTCCGGGAGCCGGACCAGCTCGCCCGCCGCTGACAGATAGCGGTCTTCACCCCAACGGGCAATGGGCTCTGCACGTTGCAGACTGACAATCACTGCATCAGGCCACGCGCGCCGCACCGTGACCTGTCGCGCCCAGGGCAATTGCTGTAGAACGCTTTCGATGTCTGCAATCGGGGTAGACAAGATGCCGTTAAACTCGCCCGCCTCCAGCACACTGTTCACCCTGGCCTGTTCCGAAGCGGTCAAATCACCACGCACCACAAATTTATTGATTGGCCCATCCAGACTGTGCCAGACCAGACCGCCAAGGCCTGCCGCCAGACTGATGATCAGGGCATACAACAAGCGGTTAAGCATGTGCACCCCCTAACCTGCGCCGGAGCTCGTTGGAGACGGTACTGACATTGCCCGCACCCTGGACCAGCAGTACGTCCGTATTGCTGCAGAACTGATCCAGCAGCTGCAGTGCTTCTGCCGGGTCATCGGCAAACACCGGGCTGACCATACCGCGCTGACGAATAGCCTGGGACAGCGCACGACCGTCTGCACCATCCAGAATGTCTTCACCCGCAGCATACACATCCAGCAACAGCAGCTTGTCGACTTGGGACAGAACGCGCACGAAGTCCTCAAACAATTCACGTGTGCGGCTGTAGCGGTGTGGTTGATAAACCATGGCCAACTGCTTGTCCGGCCACAATTCGCGCGCAGTGGCGATGACAGCGGCGACCTCAGTGGGATGATGACCATAGTCGTCAACCAGGGTCAGAGTCCGCTCGCCAACCGGTACCTCCCGGGATACCTGAAAACGTCGATCGACCCCACCAAAACCATGCAGACCCTGGAGGATGGCATCATCTGGAATACCTTCTTCCGTGGCTATGGCAATGGCGGCCAGTGCATTGAGCACATTGTGATGACCGGGCACGGCCAGACTGATATCCAGTTCAGCTCCAGCTTCACCTCGCGCCACTTTAAAACAGGTTCGCTCACCATCATGTCTGATGTCATGCGCGCGAAACTGCGCCTGCGGACTGATCCCGTAGGTCAGCAGGGGTCGGGACAGGCTATCGATGATGTCCACCACGTTTGCGTCATCAACACACAGCGCCACGGCGCCATAAAAAGGCAACCGGTGAACAAACTCTACAAAGGTACTTTTGAGCTGCTCAAAATTATTGTTGTACGTTCCCATGTGGTCATGATCAATGTTGGTGATCACGGCGGACATCGGCTGCAGGTGGAGAAATGACGCATCCGATTCATCCGCTTCGGCAATGAGATAACGTCCCACACCCAGCTCGGCATTTGTGCCCGCGCTGTTCAGCAGACCACCGATCACAAAGGTCGGCGACAAACCGGCGCAGCGGAATATTTCCGTAATCAGGCTCGTGGTTGTCGTTTTGCCATGTGTTCCCGCAATGGCTATGCCATGTCGATAACGCATCAGTTCACCCAGCATCTCTGCCCGTGGCACCACTGGCAAACGCCGTGCCCGCGCCGCCACCAGTTCAGGATTGTCTTCCTGAATTGCGCTGGAAACCACGACCACATCGGCTGGCTCCACCCAATCCGCCTGGTGCCCAATATGCACAACGGCACCCTTATCTTGAAGGCGCTGAGTATTCTCGGATGCCCGGGTGTCTGAACCGGTGACCTGATAACCCTGATTCAAGAGGACCTCAGCAATACCACACATGCCCGCACCGCCAATACCCACAAAATGGATAGCCCGAATGCGGCCCATTTCGGGCACCTGGTAAGGCGCCTGGGCTGTGTTCGCCAGGTCCTGGCCCGCCGGACTCACGATCTTTTCTCCGCTTTTTTATCCGTCGCGCCGGTCTTATCCAGACCGCAACGCAACACCAGGGCAATCAGCGCGCAGCAGACGATCAGACTATTACCCCCGTAACTGACAAAGGGCAGAGTCAGGCCTTTCGTAGGTAGAGTCCCGGTGTTAACACCAAGGTTGACCAGAAATTGAAAACCCAGCAGCAGCCCGACGAAGTAACTGGCGAACCCGGCAAAGTGTGCACCACGCTGCAGATTCAAACGCGCTACGCGAAAAATCTGCACGACAAAAAATGCCAGCAGCAACGCCACTGCGATCGCGCCGATCGCCCCCAGTTCTTCTGCAATCACGGCAAAAATAAAATCGTTGTGCGCCTCGGGCAGGTAATACAGCTTCTGCACCCCTTCACCCAGCCCCAGGCCGAACAACTCCCCACGACCGAAGGCAATCAACGCCTGGGTCAATTGATAACCGCTGCCGAAAGCCACTGACCAGGGATCCAGAAACGCAACCAGCCGCTGCATACGATAGGGCGCAATTTCAATCAACAAAGCGAGTGCCACCCCGCCCAGCAGCAGGATCAGCAGGAAGTAACGTAATTTGGCACCCGCCAGGTACAACAACACCGCCGCCGCACTGACCAGCACCACTGCAGAACCCAGATCGGGTTCAACAATCAACAATGTGCATACCAGTAGAACCATGCCCAGAGGCACCAGCATCACCTTGGGGTCTGCCTGCAGCTTGGCATAGTGACGCGCGAGGTATCCCGCCAGGTAAATACACAGACCAAACTTGGCCACTTCAGCCGCCTGTACGGTAAAACCCGCCACACGAATCCAGCGGCGCGCGCCGTTCACCTCGTGTCCTACACCAGGGATCAGGACAATCAACGCGACAATTACGGCAAGCGCCCACCCCAACAGATAGAAGCGGCTCCACCAGCCCGGCGGCACTGCAAAGACAATACCGAAAGCGAGCAACGACAGACTGACGTAGAGGATATGTTTGGTAAGGTAACTGCCACCCAGAGCCGTGGCCGCAGAAGCTACCATGATCGTGCCAAACAGTAATAGAGCCAGCCATGGCACCACCAGGTAAGAGAGACGCACTGCAGGATAATCGGAAGCCATCAGCAACCTCCACCGACAGGCAGGTCACCCGATGCGGCCAGCCCACGAGCCGCTGCGCTGAACTGTCGCCCACGCTCGGCGAAACTACTGAACATATCCAGACTGGAACAGGCTGGTGACAACAGCACGGTATCTCCAGTAACAGCCCGAGCAGCGGCAACAGCAACACACTCTTCCAGCGTGGTACACGCTGTAACCGGTACGCCCGCATCGCCACCAATCCGAACCAGCTGTGCAGCGGCGGCACCCAGAACAACCAAATGTTTCACCCGACCCTGCAGAGCCGGTTGAAGCGGCGACAGGTCCACACCCTTGGCGTCGCCGCCCGCAATCAGAATAGTTTGGGCAGATACTGGCAGGCCTTCCAGCGCGGCCAGCGTAGCGCCCAGATTGGTCGCCTTGGAATCGTTGACGTAACGCACCCCGGCTACCGCAGCCACCTCCTCAAAGCGATGGGGCAAACCCTTAAAGGCGCGCAGAGCAGCGGACAGGTCCCGTCGTCGATCACCCAACAGGTCACTGACCAGAGCACATGCCGCCAGCATATTCTGCTCGTTGTGCTGCCCCTGCAGGGGCAGATCACCCAGGGGGATCATCAGCTCGTTACCCGACTCATTGCGATAGCACAGACAACGTTCTCCAGCCACTTCCGCAACACCCCAATCGTATTGATCACGGGGCGGCAGCAGTCCGTAAGTAGCGCGCACCTTGCCGCTGTGCGGCTGACACGCAGAATCGTCGCGATTGACAATACAGCCCTGAGTACGGGCATAGATATTCTGTTTTGCTGCAATATAGGCCGGCAGACTGCCATGGTGATCCAGGTGATCTTCGGAGATGTTTAAAATTACAGCGCGAAAGTAGGCATGCTGCCGGGAGCGCTCCAGTTGGAAACTGGACAGCTCCAATACGTAACAGTCATGCTCAGGCGCGATGATATCCAGCGCGGCGTCGCCCAGGTTGCCACCAACCCCCGCTGAGTGGCCCAGGTAGTTGAGCAGGTGGCCCGCGAGTGCGGTGACGGTGCTTTTGCCATTTGTCCCGGTGACACCGATCACCGGTTCGTTCACCGCTGCAAAAAACACGTCGATGTCACTGTAAAGCGTCACGCCGGCATTTCTCGCTTGCCGCAGAAGACAAGCGTCCAGCGCCAAGCCGGGACTGACAATGGCGGTACGCGCATCGATGTCCGGCCACTGGGTGACCCCCCAGCGGACCTCAACACCCGCCGGCAGGTCGTCAGGCTGAGCAGCCTCGGCTCGCGTATCCAGGACCAGCGGTTGTGCGCCACAACGGGCCACATAACGCGCCGCCGAGCGCCCGGTGACACCGGCGCCGACAATGGCTATCTGCTGACCTGCTGTAATCATCAGTACGTACTACCTCAGCTTCAGCGTTGACAGGCCAATGGTGACCAGAACCAGAGTAACAATCCAGAGGCGCACGATGACCTTGGGTTCCGGCCAGCCCTTCAACTCAAAATGATGATGAATCGGCGCCATACGGAAAATGCGTTTACCGGTGAGGCGAAACGAGGCGACTTGCATAATGACGCTGGCAGTTTCCAGCACAAACAGGCCGCCCATGATTAACAGGACAATTTCGTGGCGAATGATAATGGCGACCACACCCAGTGCAGCGCCCAAGGCCAGCGCACCGACATCACCCATAAAGACCTGCGCCGGATAGGTGTTGAACCACAGAAAACCCAGCCCGGCACCAATCAGCGCGCCGCAGAACACCGCCAGCTCACCGGCGCCAGGGATATAAGGAATCTGCAGATAAGCAGAAAACTCAATATTACCCGCTACGTACGCAATCAGACCCAGCGCCGCACCCACCATCACAGTGGGCAGAATCGCCAGGCCATCCAACCCGTCCGTCAGATTCACCGCGTTACTCATACCAACAATCATCAGGTAGCTCAGCAGTACAAAGCCAATGCCAAGTGGAATGGCGACCTCTTTGAAGAACGGCACAATAAGCTCAGTTTCGGCGGGAATCTGCGCGGCATTGTAAAGAAACACCGCAGCAGCCAGACCAATGACCGACTGCCAGAGATATTTCCAACGCGCCACCAGGCCTGCACTGTTCTTGCGCGTGATCTTCAGATAGTCGTCCACCCATCCCACGGCACCAAAAGCCAGGGTGACGATCAGTACCACCCAGACATGATGGGAAGACAGATCACCCCACAACAGTGTGGTGATCAGAATAACGATCAAAATTAACGCGCCGCCCATGGTGGGCGTACCCGCCTTACTCAGGTGCGACTGCGGTCCGTCGTCCCGCACCGTCTGGCCAATCTGCAGATCAGCCAGCTTGGCGATGACATAGGGGCCAATAAGCAGCGACATCAACAGGGCAGTCAACACGCTGACCATGGTGCGGAACGTAAGATACTGAAACACGGCAAAGCCGCTGACAAAATCAGCCAGATAATCGGTCAACCACAACAACATCAGTGCACTCTCCGTAACTGTTCAAGGGCGATCTGATAGTCGTCAAACTGGTGTCGCTGGCCGTCTATCTCCTGGTAAGTTTCATGACCTTTACCTGCAATCAGCACAATGTCGCCTGCCCCAGCCTCCGCAAGCGCGCCGGTAATGGCAGCCCGACGATCAATCTCTATCCGGATGCCCGCAGCTGACGCGTGCTGCATTCCCGACTGCATCGCCGCCACAATCGTCCGGGGATCTTCGCTGCGCGGATTATCGGAGGTCAGCCAGACCGTATCGGCACGATGCTCGGCAATTCTGCCCATCAAGGGCCGCTTACCGGTATCCCGGTCACCACCGCAGCCCACCACACAGATCAGCTGTTGGGTTCCGTGGTGTTGTACCCGTGCATCACTCAGGGCCAGCAATACCTTGTCCAGGGCATCCGGGGTATGGGCATAGTCAACCACCACCAGCGGGCCAGATTCCGGTCCCGGCACACGCTGCATGCGGCCGGGCACGCCACGCAGACCTGCCACCTGGGCACTCACTTCGGCAAACGGGATGCCCATGGCGGTGACTGTCGCCATCGCGGCCGTGATGTTGGCAATGGCATAGTCCGCTACAACGTGCAGATCTGCTGAACAGTTACCGTGAGGGGTTTGCCAGACTACGCGGGTCAGGTGACCGCCAGCTTGGTGATCGGTTTGCAATTGCCAGCGCCAATCTCCACTGTGACCGTAAGTAACGACCTCAGCCGCGCAGATTTCAGCCAGGTGACGCCCGAATGGATCGTCGCTGTTAACGATAGCAGTCTGCAATGGCCAGCAGGTGAACAATTTCTGTTTTGCCTGCTGATAAGCCTCCATTGTGCCGTGGTAATCCAGGTGATCGCGACTGAGGTTGGTAAATACCGCATAGTCAAACGCCACATCAGCTGCCCGGCGCTGATCCAACGCATGAGAACTCACCTCCAGCGCGGCATAACCCAAACCGTCATCCACCATGGCTGCCAACAGCCGCTGTAATGCCACCGGGTTTGGTGTGGTCATGTCCTGATCACGCAGATCATGCAGGGCGCCCGCACCCAACGTACCAAGATACCCAGCGCCACGACCCAGCAACTGCAACAGATCAGCAATATGATAGGCTGTTGACGTTTTGCCATTGGTCCCGGTGACACCGACACACGCAAGGTGAGCACTGGGATCAGCATAGAAACGCGCTGCCAGCTGGCCACGCCGCGCCGCCAGCTGCGGCACCGTAATGACTGTCACATCCGCAAAACGACTGCTCAGGGCGGCCAGTTCAGCATCTACCAGCAAAGCTCGGGCACCCCGAGCCACAGCAGCGCGACAATGCTGTTCAGCCGCCAGCGGATCGGTGGTGACCGCACAGAAACCATCCCCGGGATAGACTTCGTTTGTGTGTTCTGATAAACCGGTGAGCTGTACAGGTGGCAGCGAAGAATCTTCAAGCAGCGTCGCCAGGTTCATCCGCGCGCACCCCCTATCGCCAGCGTGTCTGCACCTGCATCAGCCAAGGCCTCTGTATCAGCGTCGGGAGCAACACCCAATAAACGCAGGCTGCGCTGAGCCACGCGACCAAATACCGGCGCCGCCACAGCACCTCCACCGCTGAGTCCGGCTCTGGGTTCGTTCACCACAACCACCATGACGACGCGCGGCTCCGTTACCGGCGCTACCCCAGCAAACAGGGCAACATGACGCTCGTCATCATAACCCTGGGGGCCAACAACCCGGGCCGTACCGGTTTTACCGGCGATCCGATAGCCACGCACGGCGGCACCCGGCGCGGTGCCTTTCGCGTGGGTGACTTTCTCCATCATGCCAAGTACCTGACGGGCCACCGATTCGTCAAATACACGCTGTCCCCGCACAGGTTGTTCCACCTTGAGCAGCGTCACCGGTAAGCGCCGGCCCAGTGAGCCCAGCGCCAGGTATGCCTGTGCCAGCTGCAAGGGCGACAAAGACAGGCCATAGCCGTACGACAAGCTGGTGCGCACGACCGGATACCGCAACTGACTACCATCAAAGAAGCCCACCGCTTCGCCGGGCAAACCGCTGCCCACATACTCGCCTACCCCGGCACGGGTCAGAACGTCAAACACCGCGCGCTCTTCCAGATCCAGCGCAACCTTGGCGATGGCAACCTGACTGGATACCGCGATTGCCTCAGCCAGAGTAATGGTTTCGCGGTTGACTGGATCCTGGATCAGTTTACGGCCCACGGTGAAATAACCCGGCGCAGTATCTATGCGACTGCCAGCGCTGTAACGCCCGGATTCAAGCGCAGCCAGGGCGGTAAACGGCTTAATGGTGGAGCCCGGCTCATAAATGTCCGTCACCGCACGGTTGCGCATGCCGCTCATATGTCGGCGCACATCGTTGGGGTTGTACGACGGCTGGTTGACCAGGGCCAGTATTTCTCCCGAACGCGCATCCAACATCACCAGTGACCCGGACTCCGCGCCATGGCTGCGCACTGCGGACTTCAGCTCACGGTAAGCAATGTACTGCAGACGTAAATCAATACTCAGCACCAGATCCTGCCCGTATACGGCGGGACCCAGATATTCGATATCACGGATGGTGCTGCCACGGCGGTCTTTTAAAACCACCTTGCTACCGTGTTCACCGTGTAACGCCTGCTCGAACGCTTTTTCTGAGCCTTCAATACCCTGATCGTCGATATTCGTAACACCGACCAGATGCGCAGTAGTTTCGGCAGCGGGATAGTAGCGTCGATATTCCGGCTGCAGATAAATATGATCCAGGCCCAGGTCTTTAAGGCTCTGCGCCATCTGCCAGGAAGCGCGACGCTTGAGATAAACAAACTCTTTATCCGCATGGGCAGCCAGACGTTCTTCCAAAGTCGCCAGCGGTAATTCCAGCTGCGCCGCCAACCGGCTTAACGCGGCTGCATCGAAGTGCGCCTTGCTGGGGTCCGTCCACACCGCAAAAACAGGTGTGCTGACCGCCAGCGGCTCACCCTGTCGGTCGTAGATGACACCACGCATCGCGGGAATGCTCTCAGTCCGCACCGAACGCATGTCGCCCTGCTGCTGGAGAAAGTCGCGCTCAGTCACGCTGAGGTAGACAACACGCCCGCACAAACCCAGCACGGCAGCTACAAACAGGACCAATACGGAATAGTGCCGCCAACCGCTCATCGCAGCACCTGTCCGACCTGCTCTGGAAACTCCATTTCCAATTCATTCTGCGCCACTTGTTCGATATTCTGCAGACTGGACAGCGCCGCCCGCTCCAGCAACAGACGGCTGTGGTCTGCGAGCAAGGCATCCTGTTGCTGCTGGGTGGCGCCTAGCTGGTGATACAATTGACGGGTTTCCTGGGCATTCGTGACAATGCCAAGGCCGGTGCTGACGATCGCCGCCAACAGCACGCCCAGCAGGCCAACCGCCAGCCACAAGCGCGTGCTGGTTAAGTCCGGCAGCAATACTGAAGGTTGCGCCTTGCGCCGCACCGAGCGACGCCGCTGTGTGGACTTCGCTTTAACGCCGGTTTTACGGCTCGCTTTGCGGCTCATGCGACCGCTCCCGCCTGCGGGTTGCCGTTGATTTTTTCAATCACCCGCAACGTGGCGCTGCGCGCCCGGGGGTTGACGGCTAGCTCTTCAGCGCCGGGTCGCTGCGCGCCACCAATCAGCTTGCCGGGCGGTTGCGCGGACTCACCGCGCAAAGGCACACGACGCGGCACAGGCGCAGGCTGGCTCAGATGCCGGAAAGTCTGTTTTACGATACGATCTTCCAGCGAATGAAAGCTGATGACCGCGAGTCTGCCACTGACCGCTAAAGCAGCAAAGGCGGCATCCAGACCTGCCCGCAACTGACTATCCTCTTCGTTAATGGCCATCCGAATCGCCTGAAACGTTCGGGTTGCGGGGTGTTTGCCACCATGGAATCTGGCCGGCACCGCCTGTTTAACCAACTCAGCAAGCTCAGCGGTGGTGGTCAAGGGACGCGCCTGGACGATCCGCTGCGCAATGCGCCGAGCAAACCGCTCTTCACCAAAGCGAAAGATAACCTCGGCGATTTCCTTCTCAGAAGCCTCTTGCAACCAGCTTGCCGCCGTGGTGGCCTGACTGGCATCCATACGCATATCTAACGGCCCGGATAAGCGAAAGCTGAAGCCGCGCTCCGCACTGTCGAGTTGTGGCGACGATACGCCCAGATCCATCAGTACCCCTTGTACCTGTTCAATTTGCAATGCCTGCAATACCTCCGCCAGATCCGCAAAAGCGGCGTGCCTGACCAACAGCCGGGCATCCTGTTCCGCCAGTTGGCGAGCAGCAGCAACTGCCTGCAGATCCCGGTCCAACACGAGCAATCGCGCTTGCGCAGGCAGCTGTGCCAACAGAGCCTGTGCGTGGCCACCACGACCAAACGTGGCGTCTACATAGACGCCAGGCCGCCCGGGCGCCAGTGTCCGCAGTACTTCGGGTAACAGAACCGGGACATGTTGTTGTGGAGTTAACGCCACCGGCCCTAGACTGAAAGACCGGTGAATGCGTCACTGTCAGTGATAAGGTCAGTC
The DNA here is from genome assembly GCA_039196385.1 of Pseudomonadota bacterium. Classification (GTDB taxonomy): domain Bacteria; phylum Pseudomonadota; class Gammaproteobacteria; order Pseudomonadales; family Azotimanducaceae; genus UBA4421. Next base: position 6,355 of record JBCCUW010000008.1, on the reverse strand, counting down.
GGGTTGTCCTGTAACCATTTCTGCATCTGCTCACGCCAGTGCGGTTCAGACCAGATTTCAATTTTGTTACCCTGCCCAACCAGTACCAGCTTCTTCTGCAACTGGGCATAGTCACGCAGCATCGCAGGCAGCAGAATCCGACCGTTAGCATCCAACTCAAGATCAGTGGCATGGCCGATCAACAAGCGCTGCAACAACCTCGCCTGAGGATTGATATTTGACAATCCTTCCAGTTTACTCTGCACAATTTCCCATTCCGCCAGCGGGTAAAGGAGGAGGCAGGTTTCACGCATATCAATTGTGGCCACCACCCGGCCATCACCGCACGCCACCAGGGCGTCACGGTTTTTGGCAGGAAGCGCCATGCGCCCCTTGCTGTCCAGGGTTGCGTTATTGATCCCGCGAAACATCGACATTCCAAAAGCTCAGTCGACTGGGTCATAGGTGTTGCCAATGACATGATTGGCAGTCAATTCCAGTCAAAAAACCCACTTTTCTCCACAATTTCCCATCTTTCGACACTATAGAGGGGAATGGTAGCGAGTCAAGGACCAGAATGGCCATAAGCTACGGATATATAAGGGATTTTCCCGAATCTGATGAACTGATAATTATTAATGCGATGTGTCGCAGACGCCTACCCCGCATATCTCGAATCTACATTAAGTATGATAGTTTTTAGGAATAACAGAAGGGTTTTAAATAACAAAGAGTTAGCCTATAAGCCGGGTTCTGTCGAGAACAGTCATTCATCTAGGGTTACCGTCACCAGCAACCTCCAGCGGCCTACCCGAATCCTCTGCGGGTCACATGAAATGGATTCCTATTTGGCCTTGCTCCGAGTGGGGTTTACCTAGCCACGGCGTGTTACCACCCGTGCGGTGCGCTCTTACCGCACCCTTTCACCCTTACCTGCGCCGCTTGGCGCTGGCGGTCTACTTTCTGCTGCACTGTCCGTAGGCTCGCGCCCCCCAGGCGTTACCTGGCACTCTTACCCTATGGAGCCCGGACTTTCCTCCCGTCATACACTGCGTGCAGCGTCGACCGGCGACTGTCCAGCTAACTCTGCGCGCAGCTTAACAGGCTGCTGACCTACGCAACAGCGCAGAAGCCCTTTTACTGACGCGACAACTGCAGTGCCAGGTCGTACATCTGCGACTTTTTCCGCGCGAGCAAATTGGCCGCAATGCGCGCCGCCTGCGCAGGAGCCAACTCTTCAAGGAGTACCCGCATCAGGCGCTCTTCCTCGGGGTTGCGCGCCTCCACTTGGCCGGCCTCGATCACCCCAATCAGCTCCCCACGAGGGGTCTCGGGTAACTGTTCCAGAACCTGGGAAGCGGTCCCGGTGTAGAAACTTTCGTGCCGCTTCGTGAGTTCGCGGCCGACAAAGATCTGTCGCTGAGTCAGCTGCGCAACGTCCTGCAGCGCACGCCGAATACGTTTCGGGGATTCCAGGAACACAACGGCATCCGCCTGGGCCAGCCAGCCCTGCAGCAATTTGCGCCGCGCTGCCTGTTTTACCGGCAGAAAACCAACAAAGCGGAAGGGCTGGGTGGGTATCGGACATACCGACAACAGCGTGGTGATGGCGCAGCAGCCCGGCACGGGTACCGTTGTCAGACCTGCCGCATGCGCCATTCTCAGCAGCGGAAAACCTGGGTCGTTCACTAGCGGGGTCCCTGCATCTGAAACCAGCGCAATATCGCTGCCATCCCGCAGACGCTGAATCAATTCGCCACTTCTGGCTTCTTCATTGTGCTCGTGCAGGCTGACCAGATCAGGTGCGCGATGGCCAATGTGTTCTAACAGCACCTGCGTACGTCTGGTATCCTCTGCGACCACAATCGACGCTGATTTGAGGACATCTTCCGCTCGACGGGTGAGATCGCCCAGGTGTCCAATGGGTGTCGCTACCACATACAACGTACCGGTATCCAATTGCATCGACATGTTTAACAGTTTCCTTTCATATTCATTCAGTCCGGCAGAACAACACAGCACTGAGGCCAGGCGGGTCAGGCAGGCAAAACAGGCTGAACAGGCAAAACACGTAAGACCCGCCCGACCAGGCGTCATTCTCACCCTTTTCTGCTGTTTGACAATGAGCGCCTGCGAAACCAGCGCGCCAGCATATGAGGACCCCGCAGGGCGCCCGGCGGGAGACGTCGCCGATTGGCTGCAGCAAGCTGCCAACAGCACCAACCCGGAGGAACAGCTCTCACTGCGGCTGAACGCTGCAGAAGCACTCATTCGTGCAGCAGATTATCCCGCCGCACTGGCCGCTCTAGACACCCCGCCACCCCCGGCGACCGGCGACTATGCCACCCACGACCGTTACAACCGCCTGAATGCACAGGCGCTGTACGGCACTAACCAGTATCGTGCTGCTCAGGATGCCCTGGCGGGTTTAAACAACTGGCAGCCGGCCGATTATCTGCTGATGGCCCAGGTCTGCGCCAGTTTGCAGGACTACCGCTGCAGCGCGGACGGCTATATTCAGGCCGCCATCGAGCTGGGTATGGATCATCCGCAACTCCCGGCGGATATCAATGAGATTATCTGGCAGAACCTCAGTCGCGCCCAACAGGGACCGGCGATGTTCACCCATCGTTATCATCATGCCTGGTGGCTGCTGCAACAGCAGATCCGAGCGGCGGGTTCAATTCCGGCGCAGCAGGTCGCCTGGCAGCAATGGCAGCGGCGTTATCCCAGCCATCCAGCGCGGTTGCGACCGCCACGCACGCTGGAGCGCCTGAACACTTATCAGCCGCCGGATATTGCCGTTTTTCTGCCTCTGTCTGGACCGGTAGGCACCGCTGGTACTGCAGTGCGCGACGGTTTGACCGCCGCTTACATCAATGAAAACGATACCAGCAAGCCAAATATTCGCTTCTATGACACGGCGGCTGGTGATATTGCAGAACTTTGGGAGCAAGCCATTGCCGCCGGAGCGGAAGTCACCGTGGGCCCCCTGCTCAAAGACACAGCGACGCGCTTTGCCGAGTTAACCGCTTATGCAACCCAGCCCCGTTTGCTGTTGAACTATCTGGACGAAATCCAAACCGCAAGCCCGTCAGCAGCACAACCCACGCCGCCGTCAGAAGGTGCCAATACGACCAATCTCGACACAGCAGGCACAGCCTGGCCACTTGCTGACAAACCAGCCCTGTTCCAATTTGGTATTGCCATCGAAGATGAAGCCAGAGCACTCGCCAATCACGTGCTGCTGCAAGGCCACGAAAAGCTGATTATTGTGCATAGCAACAGCCGCTGGTCGAGACGCGCCGCTGACGAATACACACAACAATGGCCTTACGCCATCACCCAGGCCAGTTTCGCAGATATTCAAGGCCTCACTGAAGCCATCGGCGAAGCCATGCAGGTTGCCGCGAGCGAAACCCGCAAAGATGAAATCGCCAACATTCTGGGGCAACCTCTGGAGTTTCTGGCGAGGGGTCGGCAGGACATGGATGCGATCGTTGCATTCACGAACCAGGTTGAGGCTCGTGCGCTGATACCAGCGCTGAAATTTCATTTTGCTTCGCAGCTACCCGTATACGCTACCTCCCAGGCCGCTCGCGGCCCTGAGCTTGCCAGACTGGCTGGTTTCAACCTGACCGAGATGCCGCTGTTCGCAGAAGACACCGCAGAACACCAGGCCTTGAATCAGGCTTTTACCTTGCAAACCAACGCTCAGGCTGAGCTGTACGCTCTGGGCTTTGATGCGTATCGCCTGGCAACCTGGCTACCACTGCTTGAGGCCGATGGGCAGTTGGCGGTGCCCGCCACCAGCGGCTATCTGTGGCTGGACGGGAAAGGTAAGTTCAAGCGCGACCTGAATTTGAACGTGGTCAATAAGGGCGGCAAACTGGTTGCCGCACAACCCTATTAAAGCTACCAAGGCAACGACCACACGCGCTGCAGGTCAATGGAGCGAAACGCTGGCGCTGCACTATCTACGCCTGCAACGTCTGAAGCTGATCGCGCGCAATTTCAGCTGTCGCTTTGGCGAGATCGATCTGGTAATGCAAGACCGATCGCAATTTCATGACGCCATTTTAGTGTTTGTTGAGGTGCGCTATCGGCGCCATCAGCAATACGGTGGTGCTGCTGCCACTGTCAGCAGCTCTAAACAGCGCAAAATAGTCCGCACTGCTGAGATGTTTCGCAAACAGCATCGCAACCTGGCGAGCTGGCCTGCGCGATTTGATGTGTTAGCGCTCAGCGGTCAGAAGCTCGTTCCCCGCGTTAGCTGGATCAAGGCGGCATTCTCCGCATAAGTAGCCTTTAGCCGTTGACGCCACCCTAAGCAGCCACCAAACTTAGTTTTTCCGCTACACAATCTGATCGATGCCCCAGAACAACCTCAAAACTTGCGAAAATACCTCCGTCTGGTCCCTGGTTACCGTAACCATGTTTGCCGTCTTGTTAAGCGGCTGCGTCAATCTGCGTGATGACCCGGGTCGCAGGACCCCGGGCGTACTCATCGACGACGCTGTTTTGGAGGGTCTGGTCGAACGGGAAATTCGCAAATCGGACTCGGGCTATAAAGGATCACATATTGTTGTCGTTGCTTATAACGGCGTCATTCTGCTGGCCGGACAGGTACCCAGTGACGAGCTCAAACAAAACGCCAGCGGTATTACCCAGACCATGCGCCGGGTTAAGCGTGTACACAACGAGCTGACTGTTGGTGGGCCAATATCCTTTTTTGCTCGCTCCAATGATGCTTGGCTGACCTCGAAGGTCAAGAGCCGGCTAATTGCCGCCAAAGGCGTAAAGGGTACAAAGATAAAGGTGGTTACGGAAAATGGTGTGGTTTACCTGATGGGTTTGGTGAACCGCAGCCAGGCAGATCTGGCGGTGCAGTCGGCAGCGCAAGTCTATGGTGTGCAGAAAATTGTCAAAGTGTTTGAGTATCTGGATTAGACCGATGATCTGATAGACCGAGAGACCGACTTATCTGTCCCCGGCAGCTTGCGCAACACAACCAAGAGCTGGATTGCTAAACCAGGCGCAGTGTCGGCTTGTCCTTATCTTCGTCGCTGCCACCCTGCTCATCTCTAACTGGTCCGATTGAACCCGCAGAACCCTGATCGGAGACTGCAGAAGACTCGGCATTGGTCGCGGCCTCAGCAAGGGCACTTTCTTCAGGAAACACCATACCCTGGCCGGAATCTTTGCAATAGATGGCCTTAATACTGAGTATCGGCAAACACAGCTCAAAGCTGCGGCCGCCAAAACGACTTACGCACATGACATATTCGTCACCGAGGCTCAAGTCGCGCACCGCATTGCTGCTGAGATTCAGAACAATCTGGCCGTCAACCACGTGTTCAGACGGCACCTGCACCCCTTCCACTTCTGCGTCCACCAGCACATAGGGGATTTCGTCACTGTCGACTATCCACTCATACAAAGCCCGCAGTAGATAGGGGCGCTGCGGCTTCATTCCTGCATCTCCATTTCCGTCTCAGTAAGACTGGCACGGAAGGCTTCGCGCTCAAACATGTTGTGCATGTATTTGATCAAAGGCCGGGTGGATTTTTCGGGTAAGGTGATATCCACTTCTTTCAGGCGCCATAGAATCGGGGCCACACAACAATCTACCAACGAAAATTCTTCGTTCATGAAGTAGGGTTTTTCACCAAAGATTGGTGCGATGGCAATCACGCTCTCGCGCAGTTCTTTGCGCGCTTTAGTCAGGACTGTTTCGCGGCCTTTGCCAGCCATGAGAATATCCAGCTTGGTGCTCCACTCCTTTTCTACCCGGCTGATCCACAATCGTGACAACGCACGTTGGACGGGATATACCGGGAGCAGGGGCGGGTGCGGGAAACGCTCATCCAGGTATTCCATGATGACATTGGCCTCGTAAAGAACGAGATCCCGGTCCAGCAAGGTGGGCAGGCTGTTGTAAGGATTGATCTCGGCCAGATCTTCCGGTTTTTTGCCCGGGTCCACGTCTACAATATCAACAGTGACGCCTTTTTCCGCCAACACCATTCGAACCCTGTGCGAATAGTGATCGCGTGCATCTGAAAACAGGGTCATTGAAGATCGTTTAGTGACTATGCTCATGACTCAATAAATTCCCGGGGACTAATCCTCAACAAATGGAATGGATGGATTGACGGACGAAGGCTGCCCCTCCAGACAGCCTTAAAGACTTGCGCACACTGTCTAGTGAACGTCTTTCCAGTACTCTCTGTTCAGCAGGTACGTAAAGCAGCCGAGAATGACGAGAAAGAGCAATACGAAGATACCTGTGCGATGCCGCTCCAAGCGGGTCGGCTCACCCACGTAATAGAGAAAATTGGCGATGTCATAAACTGCCGCATCAAATTGTTCAGGC
>JBCCUW010000007.1:0-27045 GCA_039196385.1 Pseudomonadota bacterium | reverse complement strand
GTCACGCGCCCCGACTCGGGGCCAGTGCCACGCCAGGATTGAGCAACTTCAATGGTGGCCAACGGTGGCTGCAACGCATGTCCGAAGGGGTTTATCACGCTGATTTGAACGCGTGCAATAATTTTCGTACCGAGTTGAACAACGTGCAGGTGCCCGCGCTGGTGATTACCGGCGATCGCGATAAGATGGCGCCGGCTAAACGCGGCCGGGATGTGGCAGACAACCTGCCCCAGGCCCAGGTAGTTAATCTGCCGGGTTGTGGACACGCCATGTTAACGGAGCAACCCAATGCGGTGCTGGATGCGCTGGCTGCGTTTGTCGCGCGGTGACTGTGGACCGGACACAGGCTGATACCGAAGCTTAAGCAGGAGAGATGTGATGAGTGAAATGTGGCTTGCGGCAATTATCTGGGTGGTATCGCACCTCGGCATGTCCAGCACGCCCCTGCGCGGGATACTGGTGGGTGTGCTGAAACCAGGGGGGTATCTGGCGCTTTATTCGCTGGTTGCAGCAGCGGCGCTGGTGTACCTGATCTACACGTACAATAACGTGCCACGCTTTGATTATCTGTGGCTGCCTAATCCTGATCTGTACTGGCTGGCTAAACTCACGATGCCCATTGCCTTCATTCTGCTCCTGGGTGGTTTTCTGGTTAAAAATCCAACCAACGTCGGTATGGCAATTGACGACCCGGATAGTGCCGCAGACCTGGCCCGCGGTGTCACCCGCATTACCCGTCATCCGCTGCAATGGGCCATTGTCATCTGGGGTGCGGGTCACGTTGTGGCGAATGGTGACTGGGTGTCGATTATTTTCTTCAGCAGTTTTATTGTGCTCAGTGGTCTGGGTGGTTGGCTGATCGATCGCAAGAAAGCCGTGACGCTGGGCCCGGGTTGGGCGCCGTATGCTGCGGCGACGTCCAACATACCTTTTCTCGCGATTGCGCAGGGGCGTAACAAACTGGTCTGGAGCGAGTTGTGGTTACCGATCCTGATTGGTCTGGTGGCCCATGGCCTGGTGTACTATTTCCATGAAGCCATCAGTGGTGCGGTTATTGTCTGACAATGTCCGCAAGGGTTTCTTTAAGCTGGGCATGGCTGTTGGAAAAAAAGTGATCAGCGCCGGGGATAACATGGGCGTTGACGGCCTCCCAACGGGATAATTGGTCCTGCTGAACAAAGTTATCCTGCTCACCGGCAATGACATCCAGCGAGCTGATTGCCTGGACACACTCTTCGGGTAGAGCGGCAAATTCCATCATGCCGACCGGTGGCGCGATCAAGACCGCCCGCTGGGGTAACGCCTCGGCCAGCGCATGCCACGTCACGTGGGCGCCAAATGAATAGCCGCACAGCCATAGCTTATCCCGCGGGTATTCCTCCTGCTGCCAGCGGATCACCGCCAACAGATCATCAACTTCACCGGTGCCGTGAGCAAAACTGCCTTCACTGCCGCCGACGCCACGAAAGTTGAAGAACAAGCAGTTTACGCCGTACTCGAGCAGCACCTCAGCGGCTGTTCTCAGAACGGCATCATGCATACTGCCGCCGTATTGCGGATGTGGATGGGACAAAATAGCCGTAATGGTTTTTTCGTTGACCGCGCGCTCGAGCTTTGCTTCGAGAGTGCCGGCTGGTCCTTGAATTTGCATAGTTGTGGCTCCGCTGCAGAGAGAGGGTCGGGAATTAAACTGAAGCGGGATGGTAACAATTTGTTACCCATTTTTTAGGCAAAAGCGCCGGAAAAGCCTTGAATTTTTTTTCCCAGGCCATATTTTTGCGGAGCCTGAATGTTTGGTCCAAGGTAGGGAATGATCGAAGTACATGATCTGGTGCGCCACTATGGCGAGCTGGCGGCGGTTGATGGCGTGAGTTTTGCCATCGAACCTGGTGAGGTGGTGGGTCTTCTGGGCCACAACGGGGCGGGTAAAACCACCATTATGAAAATGTTAACCGGCTACCTGGAGCCTTCCGCCGGTCGCGTGCTCATTGACGGTGTTGATGTGCAGGCTCAGCGCTTGCAGGCTCAGGCACAAATCGGTTATCTGCCGGAGAGCCTGCCGGTGTATCCGGAAATGACGGTCATGGAATACCTCAGTTACAGCGCGCGACTGCGTGACCTCACCGCCGCAGAAGTGGTACCCCGGGCGATTGCCGAAACCGGCTTGCAGGACAAGGCGCTGGACCGTATCGAAACCCTCAGTCGCGGCTACAAACAACGGGTGGGGGTGGCTCAAGCCATTCTGCACCAACCCAGATTTCTGATTCTTGACGAGCCTTCCAACGGTCTTGACCCCACCCAGATCGGGCTGATGCGCGACCTGATTCGACGTCTGGCTGAACAGGCCACCGTCATTCTTTCAACCCATATCATGCAGGAAGTCAGCGCGGTCTGTGATCGCGCGATCATTATCCGGTCTGGCAAAGTGGCTATCGACGAGCGGTTGGCTGATCTGCGTCAAAGCAGCACGGTACGCTTGCGTACAACGGCGGCTGCGGACGTAGCCACAGCGCTGGCAGACTGTGCTGGTGTCACCTCGGTTGAGCGCCAGGAAAACGGTTTGTGGCAATTGGCTGTGGGCGGTGAGATTGATCAGGCTGTGGCTGACATTGCGGCTTGTCTGGTTGCGGCGGATCTACCCATACATGAACTGTCACCGGCTCAACGCGACCTGGAAACCATCTTCAGACAGGTGAACGAAGCAGCGGATGCAACAGGAGTGGCTGATGCGGCTTAAGGTCATTCGTGAGGTCGCGGGCAAAGAACTGGCGCTGTTTTTCGGCTCCGCGATTGCCTATTTATTTCTGGCTGCCTTTCTGGCCGCCACACTGTTTATCTTTTTTTGGGGAGAGGCGTTTTTCGCCCGCAACATAGCGGATGTCCGACCCCTGTTCGAGTGGCTTCCGGTGTTGCTCATTTTTCTCAGCGCTGCGCTGACTATGCGTATGTGGAGCGAAGAGCGGCGTACTGGCACGTTGGAATATGTCGCCACTTTACCGGTCAGCACAGCGGAGTTTGTACTTGGAAAATTTTTGGCCTGCTGGTCGCTGTTGTGCATCGCCTTGCTGCTGACACTCCCGCTGCCGATCAGCGTGGCGCTGCTGGCGGATCTTGATTGGGGCCCGGTAGTGGCCGGCTACGTGGCGGCCCTGTTGCTGGGTGGCGCCTATATCTCGGTGGGCTTGTTTGTCAGTGCGCGCACCGACAGTCAGATTGTCAGCCTGATTATAGCCAGTGCGGTGTGTGGTGCCTTCTACTTGATCGGCAGCGATACGATCAGTGGCCTGTTTGGTGCGCCCATTCAGGATCTGTTGCTGGCGCTGGGCAGTGGCGCGCGCTTTGACGACATTACCCGGGGTGTGCTGGACCTGCGCGACCTCTACTTCTATGTGTCGGTGTTGCTGGTCTTTCTGGTCTTGAACGGATACGCACTGGAACATCAGAAGTGGGCTGCGGACGGCGATCGCCAACGGCACCGGGCGTGGCGGTTGAGTGCGGTTCTGGTCGTCGCCAACCTGTTGCTGGTCAACGTATGGTTGCACCATGTCAATGTTCTGCGCATTGACATGACTCAGGGTCAGATCTATTCAATTTCCTCAGCAACCCGGGGGTATCTCGGTCAATTGCGCGAACCGTTGCTGATCCGTGGCTACTTCACGGCCAAAACCCATCCATTACTGGCGCCCCTGGTGCCTCGCATGAAAGACCTGCTGCGTGAATACGAAGTGGCCGGTGGCGGACAGGTGCGGGTGGAGATTGTAGATCCTGCGGATAATCCGGATCTGGAAAACGAAGCCAACACCAAGTACGGCATACGGGCCGTGCCGTTCCAAGTGGCAGACCGGCATCAGGCCAGCCTGGTGAACTCCTATTTTGACGTGCTTGTGCAATACGGGGATGAATATGAGGTGCTGGGCTTTCGCGACCTGATTGAGGTGAAGGTTGAGGGTGAAACCTCCCTTGATGTGCAACTGAAGAACCCGGAATTTGACGTGACCCGTGCGATTAAGCAGGTGTTGTATGGCTTTCAGGGTGGCAACTCGATCTTTGCCAACATCAATGATCCGGTCGAATTTGTGGGCTATGTGTCCGCGGACTCCCAGTTGCCGGAAGCGCTGGTTGGCTTACGCCAATCATTGACCGAGGTAGTCGCGGAATTGGCCGCGGAGGCAGACGGCCGCTTTACGCACCGCGTGGTGGATCCGCAGGCGGCGGGTGGCGAAGTAGCGCAGCAGATTGCTGATGAGTACGGCTTCCAGCCGATGGCAGCCAGCCTGTTTGACAGCAATACCTTCTATTTTTATCTCACCCTGCAGCGCGACAATGTGGTGGTGCGGGTCCCCATTCCGGAAGATCTGACCGCTGCGGGCTTAAAACGCGGTATCGACGCTGGCCTTAAGCGTTTCGCCAGTGGGCTGCTTAAAAATGTGGTGTTGACCGCCCCAGCGCCGGTAACGCCGCAGCAGCAACAGATGGGAATGCCCCCGGGTAACAACTTCACGCAGCTGCAGAGCTTTCTGACCAGTGACTTTAATGTCACTGTGGATAACCTGACCAGCGGGATGGTGCCCGCAGAGGCGGACCTGCTCATGGTGGTGGACCCGCAGATGTTTTCCCAGCGCCAGCTCTTTGCGGTAGATCAATTTCTGATGAAGGGTGGCACCGTGGTACTGGCGACGGGCGCTTACGGCGTGCAATTTGGCGCTGACGGTCTGACGGCAGCGCCCCGGCAGAGTGGTTTACAGGAGTGGCTGGCTCATCACGGTGTGGAAATAGCGCAGGCGCTGGTGATGGATCCGCAGAACGCGGCTTTTCCGGTGCCCGTGACGCGCGAGGTGGGCGGCTTCAGCTTTCAAGATCTGGTCATGCTGGACTACCCCTATTTTGTTGACGTGAGGGGTTCCGGGCTCAATGAAGATTCACCCATTCTGGCCGGTATTCCTCAGCTCACGGTGTCGTGGCCGTCACCCATAGAAGTGACCCCGGCAACAAGCGTTAAACTGACGACGCTGTTGAGCAGCACACCGGAAAGCTGGGTTTCTGCTGACAGTAATGTGATGCCGCGTTTTGACGATCAGGGTTTGTCAGCGTTTGTACCCGAACCACCCCTGCAACAAAGTGATATTGGCGTGGCCCTGCAGGGACGCTTTGCCAGCTACTATACCGACAAGAACTCACCGTTGCTGTCCACAGATGACCAGACGGATGTTACGGAAAACGCAGAGTCAGCCGACAGTTCTGAGCAGGACGGCCTGGGTGTGGTCAGCAGTGTTATTACTCAGTCGCCGGAATCTGCACGCCTGCTGGTGTTCTCCTCGAACGATTTTCTGGCTGATCAGACGCTGCAGATGATTGGTTCTGCAGACGGCACGGTGTATGCCAATTCAGTGCAGATGATGGCTAACGTAGTGGACTGGGCGTTGGAAGATCAGAATCTGATTGGTATCCGGGCGCGGGGTAACTTCAACCGCACGCTGCCGGGTATGGAGGTTGGCGAGCAGAGCTTTGTGGAATACGTAAATTACGGCCTGGCGTTACTGGGTGTATTGCTGGTGCTGGTGATCTATCGGGCCCGACTGAGGCTGCGTCAGCAACAACATCAGCGCTGGCTGGTGGCGGGAGAAAGCGTATGAACCAACGCATTATCTGGCTCAGCGCGCTGGCGTTTATGCAACTTTGCGTGATTGGCTATGTCTGGTTCAGTGTGGATACCCAGGAGCAGCCGGCAGCCGCTTTGATGACGTTTGTGGCTGAGGAGATTGATCAGATTGATCTGGACGATCGGACTGCGTCAGTGCGTCTCCAACGTAAGGAAGCAGGTTGGACGGTGCAGCGAAGCCTCAGCGCTGAATCAGGCAGTCCCGATCTCATGGCGGATGACAACAAGGTGAGTGCGCTGCTGGATAAGCTGTTGGGCTTGCAGGCGCCCTGGCCGGTCGCCGCGACAGACGCCAGCCTGCAGCGCTTTGAGGTGGCCGCTGATAACTATCAGCGCCGCCTGGCGTTGCGTCAGGGTGATGAGGTTGTGGCGGAGCTGTTGCTAGGCACATCGCCGGGTTTCCAGCGCGTACATGCCCGGCGTGCGGATAGTCCAGAGATTTATAGCGTGGCGCTGTCCAACTTTGAGGTGGGTACCAATCCTGACGACTGGTTAGCTAAAGACCTGCTGGCCGTGGACGGCGACATACAAAGGATCGAGGCTGTGTTTAAAATGCCTCAAGCGCGGCGCGATACACTAGTGCTGTCGGACTCTGGCTGGTTGTTTAATGATACCCCGGCCAGCGAGTCTGCCGCCCAGTCTTACACCGAGCGCTTTGCCAACCTGAGCGTGCTGGGGCTGGCTAAGCCACACAAAGAGACTGACGCTGTTGAGGTGGTTGCAGATATTGAAGTCAGCCATGGCGGGCAGGCCTCGTCGTATACGCTGTCCCGCGTCATACCCGCGGTTGATGCTGACGACAGCGCGGAGGCGGGGGCGTTACCCCAGGCTGACCCAGACTATCTCATTGCGCGGCGGGGTGAAACACAGCAGTTTCGGGTGAGCACATACATTGCGGAACAGTTGTTGATGACGGATGTCGACTTTACTGAAGTTGCAGCACCTGAGCCGCTGAACCTGGCGCCTGCTGCTGAGCAGGGAGGCAGCTGAGTCAGCTCAACTCGTCGTCTACGCAGACCCGGTTGCGACCGCTGTTTTTAGCGCGATATAAAGCGCGGTCCGCGACTTTGAGAATGGTATCCGGTGCAACCTGCGCATGACTGACGGTAGCCAGGCCAATGCTCGCGGTGGCCTTTACTGACTGCTGGCAGCGTTCAGCGTAAGGATAACTCTCGATGGCGTCGCGCAATCTCTGTGCAAGCTGTAGTGCGCCAGCTTTGTCCGTTTCGGGTAACAGAAGAGCAAACTCCTCACCGCCAATGCGACAGGCCACGTCGGAAACCCGCTTGACGTTATTCGCCACTTCAGCAATCGCGATCAGCACCGTATCACCAATGTCGTGACCAAAGGTGTCGTTTATTTCTTTGAAGTGATCCAGGTCGAAGATTAAAACGGAAACAGCGTTGCCGTGGCGTTTGACCCGTTCAAACTCTTCAGCCAGACGTTGCATGAAGAAGCGGCGGTTGAACATACCGGTTAAGGGGTCAGTATGGGCCATGCGCTCCAGTTCATCTTTCAGCTGACGCAGTTCGCGTTCGGCTTTGAGTCGATCCGTGACATCGCGGAACACCAGGGCAAAGTCTGACTCGCTGTTGGTGGCATCCAGGCTGGTTGGGGAGACTTCATAAGACCGTTGTTGAATGGTGACTTCCGTATTTCTGACACCGTGACGCAACATGGTTACGGGTAACGTGCTGATCAGATGGCTGATGTTGGTTTGCAGAATGTTGTCTTGGCCACCACACCAGTTATCCAGCGCAGACTGATTGGCATCCAGAATGATGCCGTTGTTATCGACTACAAGCACCGGGTCAGTCAGGTGTTCAACAACACGCTCGCGCACAACCGGTGTCCGGTTGAGCAAGCCCCGCCGCAGAATACCGTGATCCAGCAGGAGTACCCCCACCAGAAAACCAATAGTTGTCACATCAAACCAGGGAATCGGGTTGAGGGGTGACAGAAAAGCGAGATTCGCGATCACCCCCAGCAGAGGGGCAAATATGGCCGCCAGTACCGTCTGGTAGTGTTGGCGAGACTGGCTGAGGGTGAAGGTGAGTATGGCGGTAGCGGTAAGAATCAGACCGTATGAATACACGGTATTCAAATAAAACCAGGGCCCGTGGGTGCTCACCAGTCCGACATAACCCGAGAAATTGGTGACTTCCCACTTGGTCCAGATTAGTCCGTGCCATTCATTTGTCACGGCCAGACAGGTTGTGACCATTGGCATGACACAGGCGCAATTCAGCAGACCACGGGACATCTTCAGTACCCGCTGGCTGTAGGTCAGGGCAAACAGAAACCACGCCACAGGGGTCAGTGTGATCCCCACAAAGGTTAGCTGCGCCACCAGCAGTTTGCTTGCCGGTTGCACCAGCAGTGTGCCAATTAACTGGCCGACGACCCAGAAGATGAGTGATGCAAACAGGAAGCGTAGCGCGTGACCACCGGGCACCCGCGCGCGCACCTGGGTGCGTCGGTACGCTGCAATGGCGATAATCGCGGTCAGCAGCGGCGGAATGGACCAGTAGGTCAGTTGAAACACGGGCGACAAATCCTTCAGTCGAATCGAGTAGCGCCGACAGGCACCGATCTGGTGCACAGCATATCCTTTAAAGACTGGTTGTTACCCTGCACAACCTCAAGTTCGGGGGGTTGTAGGTGTGATGTTGTTCACAAACTAAACCTGGCACAATGAAGAAACGGCGGAAATTCGTCGCCCCCAGGATAATATAGCCGTTGACGCCAGAAACCGAACGTCCATCCAACCTGATAACTTGTACTGATGTCCCGTAACCGTGATCTGACCCAGGCCCTGAAAGATGCTTTGAAGAAAGCCGGATTGACCTATGCGCAAGTGGCCGTGCATCTGCAGCTCAGCGAGGCGAGCGTTAAGCGATTGTTCAAAGAATGTTCCTTCAGTGTGTCGCGTATGGAACAGGTGTGTGAACTGGCTGGCGCAGATCTGCTTGAACTGGTCCGGAGTGTGGACGATAAACAGGCCCGCGTACTGGAACTCAGTGAAGCACAGGAACGCGAGCTTGCGGACAATCTGCCTTTACTCATTGCGGCCATTTGTGTACTGAACCGCTATCGCTTTGAAGATGTGCTGGCGGAATACGAGATTGATCCGCATTTGCTGCAGCAGATGTTTGCCCAATTGGACCGGCTGGGGATTATCGAGTTGCTGCCGGAAAACCGCTATCGGCTGCGGGTGTCCCGTGGCTTTCAGTGGCGTAAAAACGGGCCGATTGAGCAGTTTTTTATTCGCAGCGTGCTGTCCAGTTTTCTGGATCGTAAACTGGTTCGCACCCAGGACAGCTTTCGTTTTGCCTGGGGCACGGTTTCTGCAGAAACTGCCACCAACTTTATTCAGCGCTTGCGTCGGCTTTATGATGATTTTAACGAGGCGGCAGACGCGGATGCACAATTGCCTCTGGCCAAGCGTACGGGCGCTGGCTTGTTACTGGCTTTTCGCAATGAGTGGGAGCCGGAAGATATGCGCGCGTTCAAAAAGCCGGGTGCGAACAGCGGTGGCTGACGCCGTCGCTGGCGTTCAGTGAAGGGAGCAACCTGACAGTGCGTGCCGTGTGGCTGATCTGCTGTTTGCTTGGCTTTGGTTGCGGCGCTTTGGCGATACCCTTTGTGATGGTTTTTGCCTCTGGATTTGTGGGCACTAGTGGACGCGAAGCAGGTGGTGAACTGCTTGTGATGTTGGGTGTTGCGCTTGCCGGGCTGGCGTTTGGCTGGTGGTCCCTGCGCGCCTACAGGAGTGCTGGATAAGACTGTCAGCGTGTCAACCCGGGACAATTGTGAAGTGGGTTTGATTTTTTGTTGCTGCCTTAACAGCATTGTCATACTCCTGCTGCATATTGCCGCGCGTTGATCCTATTGGTAAAAGTTGCAATGCAGGAAGCCTATCGATATTTAGCCGCGCTCAATCGTTCAGCATCGGGTGCGGAACCGGTTGTGGCTTGTTTTGATCTGGATCGCACCTTAATTCAGGGTTATTCCCTGACCGCGCTTGCCCGCCAGCAGATTGCTGCCGGTGAAGTGGGTTACCGGCAGGGATTCTCTCTGGCACGGGTGATGATCAATTACAGCCTGGGCCGGTGTGACTACCATGAAGTATTGCGCGCGACGTTGGACAGCATTACCGGCATGCCCGAGGCAGCGCTGCAGAAGCTGGGGCGCGATGCTTTTCATGCCAGTATTGTGGGGACTGTATACCAGGCTGGGCAAGCCCTGATTGAGGCCCACCGCAACATGGGGCATCACGTAATTATGATTACCTCGGCCACGCGCTACCAGGCGCAACCCGTGGCAGAACTGTTGGCAATCCCGCACCTGCGTTGTACTGAACTGGAAATGGTCGCAGGGCAGGTCAGTGGTCATGTGTACTCCTGTTATGGCCCAGGCAAGCTGGCCGCTGCTGAACAGTTTGCGCATGATCTTGGTGCCAACCTCAAACAGGCCTATTTCTACACCGATTCCCAGGAAGATCTGCCGCTACTGGAACAGGTGGGTTACCCGGTGGTGGTGAACGGGAAGCGAAAGCTGAAGAAAATTGCCCTCGCCCGGGGCTGGCCCATGCTCCATTTTAATGCCAAGTTAGCGTGCGCTGATGTGAGTGCAGGTACAATGGAGAGCACCGTACACAACAAAGCTGCTTAATGTTCGACTTATATACGTTTCCGACGCCGAATGGGCGTAAGGTTTCTATTGCGTTGGAAGAGCTGGGCGCCAGTTATACCGCGCATGCTGTAGACATCACCCAGGGTGAACAATTTGCTGAAGCGTTTCTGCGCATCAGCCCCAACAATAAAATCCCCGCGCTGGTGGACCAATCAAATGGGCGCAGTCTCATGGAATCCGGGGCTATTCTCATTTATCTGGCGGATCGATTTGACCAGTTGTGGGGTGACGACAAGTACGTCACCCTCGAGTGGCTGATGCTGCAGATGGGTGGGGTAGGGCCCATGCTTGGCCAGGCGCACCACTTTCTGAAGCATAACCGCGGTAAAGCGCCTTATGCGGAAACACGTTATGCGGACGAAGCCAAACGTTTGTATGGGGTGCTGAATCAGCGTCTGGCAAACACGGAATATCTGGCCGGGTCTTATTCCATTGCGGATATTGCCACCTGGCCGTGGATTTCGCGGTATGAATGGCAGGAAATTGATTGGCAGGCGTATCCGCACCTGCAACGCTGGTATACCCACATTGCCCAGCGTCCTGCCGTGCAAGCCGGTTACGATGTGCCGATGTTCGTCAACCCGATACCACTGCCCTGAACGAGCACCTGTCTGCACAATTATGTGCCGCTGGCTGAATCAGCCTGCAAAAGCCTCGCGAAACGCTTTGCACTGCTGCTCTGCGATACGCTCAGCATAAGGCTGGGCGCTGCCGACGCCCCAAACGGGACCAGGCCAGGCGGCGTCATCCTGCTGACGCGCAATGACGTGGATGTGCAATTGGGGCACCTGATTACCCAGTGCCGCAACGTTCAGCTTGTGCGGTTGGGTCAGCGTTTCCAGGATGGTGCTGGCCTGCATGATCTCCTGCCATAACTGGGGCTGATCGGTCGCTGGGACATGATGCAGATCACGTAACTCCGCCAGGCGCGGGACAAGTATCAGCCATGGATAGCGCGAGTCGTTCATCAGCAGTACGCGGCACAGGGGCAGATCGGTAATCCACAAGGTGTCTGCCGCCAGCTGCGGATGCAATTGAAAGCTCATCGCGTGGGATGGCCGCCAACCCACACCGGGCTCGACCAGGCCATGGCGTCGTTGGCCTGCACCACTCTGACAAAGTAGTAGTCACCCTGGCGGCTGCCGGTATCGGTAAATTCGAATTGAATGTCTCGCGCCCCGTCATCACGAATTTTGCGCAGCATCACCCGGTCGTTGTAAGCGCCGACACTCTGACGCTGACTCAGTTGTCCATCCTGCAGGTCTTTCAGGGCCATTTCGAAGCTCAGCGCCGGAACCCGCTGCGGGGGTCGGTAAATCGGCGGTGCTCCCCCGGTTTCCAGATCCTCGACAATATCAAACTGCAGCTTGGCGGTGCGTTGGATATTGTCCAGCCGCAGCAGATAGGAGCTGGTGTCACCGCGTGTTTTGGTGGCGAAGTTGACCCTGTTCGGGTTATCGGGCGCGGGCTCCACTTGCTGCAGTGGAAAACTGGCGTCATAAGCCTGAATGCTGAGCAGGTCAGCATTAGTCACGTCCAGGATGCCCTGCCACGCGCGCCAGCCGCGCGGGTTGTCACCCGGATGGTAAGGGTCTGAGTCAGACTCAAACGATAACAGAAAGGTGCCTTCTCGCGCGTTGCGTGAATCGGTGTCCTGAAGATAGTCCTGTCGCCAGATCTCCTGGTCGTTTTTGATCACGCTGATGCTGCTGATAGGAGCGGTACCGATGACCCGGCCAGATACCTGGCGAGTTTCAGCAAACTCGGCACGCTGCCCCATGGCGGTGTCGTTGACGTTGAAGTCAAGGATGATGCGATCCCCGGTGGTGGCGTAAGCCTGCAAATTGCGCATGGCGTCGAACAGGTCATCTGCGCTGTGCTGCTCAGCCAGAAGCGCACCCAACCCGCCACGCTGCGACAGAGAACCGCCTATGGGCGCAGAATAACCCGGCTGGCTGAGGTGATTATCCGAAGCGGCAATGAAGCCAACCTGATGGCCGTGCTGCAGATACAGTCGGCCAAACCATTCAAAGTTGCCGTGCTGGCTCATGATTTCTACCAGCGGCTCCAACTCGGGGTCGCTGTAGCGATAATCACCGGCCTGGTGTGCATGCGGGATAACCACAACATCTTCCGGTTCATGCAGTGTGCGCAAGCCCTGATACAAGCGGGACAGGGTGGGATAAAACTGTGCCGGAACACGGTGACGATTATCGGGTGTCCGAAACAGCACGTTATGGTGCCCTCCTCTGGGCCCACTGACAGACCATTCGTAACCCAGATAAGCGGCAAATGCGCCGTCTTCGCTGAATTCTTTGACGATATCGCGCAGTACGGTCCATTCCGCGTCATCCAACCACACGTCGTGCTCGGAGTGGGTCACGTAGTCCAGACTGGCATCGTCCCGAGCCCACTGCATGAAACGTCGCGCTGTACCAATACCCTCGGCGAACCCGGAGTGGCCATGCGTGTCCCCCCAGAATATTCGCGGCCGCGCTTCGTCTGTGACCAGAATGGGGTTGCCGTCCCCCTGAATCTGGCCATCTTCGCTGTGCACCGTGACAAAATATGTGCCGGGTTCGGTAATGGTCACGCTGCTTGTGGTCAGGGCGCCTTCAGCCTCCAGCGTCTGCCAGATCTCGCCGTTCAATTTAACCGTCCAGTTGGGGATGGCGCCCGTGGCCCGATTATAAAACTGATCCTGAGCGCGGACCGTCAGTTTAAAGGGTTCGTTGGGCTTGACGACAGAAGGTGTAAACGCGTGTACCCCGTTTATTGACCCTCCTTCAATCCGCAGCGGCTGAATGGGCAGGCTGTAATAGTGTCCGCGTTCGGTAAAGGCGACGTATATGGGCAGCGGCATCCGGTCGCTGGCGAAGCTGGGGGTCATGATACCGGCTGAACCGCCACTGGTATCACCGTAAGTAATGGTGACCTTGTCACCGGGAGTCAGCGTGCCTGAAGCCACTTCGAAGGCCAGGGTGTCACGTGTGCTACGAAACCCACCATGCATGCCTGCCCGCGGCACGTTGCGGGTGGCGAAGGTGACTTTGTTGTTGCTGCTGCTGATACTGATGTAGTGATCTGCCTTGGGATCTGTGGTTTGCCATTGGCCAAAATTTGCCATGAAGTGGCGCGCGATGAGAAATGCGCCACCGGTTTGTACAGGCTGGCTGCCTACGGTAAAGGTCTGTTCGATGGTGGCGTAAGCCGCCGCCTGGAAAGGCCCGGTGGTGCTGCTCAGCTGGCCCAGACCATCCGGCTCTTCGTCGAGGAATTGAAACTCGCGTATCACGTCGTCCAGGGCGGCAATGTTGGCCGGGTTGGCGTCAGCCAGGACCGCCGCTATGACGCGGGTGGCGTCGACCGGAATATAACCGCCCTGTACTGCGTAAGCGTTCAGCCACGACCAGGTAACGCGGGCCCGGCTCGCCGCGTTGGTGCGGTTGGTCGGGCTGGCTTGCAGGTCCAGTTTCAGCTGATCAACCCGGCTGCGCAGATCGGTGGGAAGATAATCCGGGGTTTGCGCGCCCAGGGCCGGTTGCGGTAAGCCCAAGCCAAGTATCAGGCCAAGCAACAGGCTAGACATAAGATACACGCTAAGTTTGATCGGCTTAGTGGACAACAGGCACGACATAAACTGGGCTCTCATTCGAACAAGGTTTCGCAACAAACAGTAGCGTCTAACAGGGGCGCTCTCCGGCGACGGTAGTGCGGTGCATAACGCGCAGGTAACCATCATAGCCACCCTGGGCACAATGCTGAACGGTACGATTGTCCCACATGGTCAACATTTGTGGCGCCCATTTGTGGGTGTAAATGAACTCCGGCTGCAGTGCGTGGTTGAACAGCCGTTGCAGGAGTTTGTCAGCGTCACTATCCGCCATGTCCTGAATGCCAATAGTGTACACCGGATTAATCCACAGTGATTTGCGGCCGGACTCTGCGTGCGTGCGTACCAGCGGGTGCGCCTGAACGTCCCAGGCGTTGTCATCGGGCAGAATGGTCATACTGCGGCGGTCACCGCCGCTGCGCCGATAACCCTCGTGACTGTAGGGGCGTCTGGCGCTGTGCAGTGACACCAACGTATCAATCTCGTCGCGTAAGCTGGCATCCAGTGCCTCATAAGCTCGAACCCCGTCCGCGTAGTGGGTGTCACCGCCCAGTGGTGGTACAACTTTGGCGTGCAAAATGGTGGCGCTTGGTGGATTCGCCTGGAAAGACCAGTCGGAATGCCAGGAGCTGCCAAATGGAGTCACCTGCTCACTGGGTTCGCGGCGCACTTCGAGTATGTGCTGATGCCCGTCTACTGCTTTGACGTAGGGGTCATTGCCGAATGGACCGAAGTAGCGAGTAAACGTTTCCAATTGGACGTGGGCCAGGGGTTGATCGGGAAAGTAGATGATCTGATAGCGCAGCCAGAGTTGGCGCAAGTCGGCCACCGTTGCCTCAGTCAGCGGTGCACGCAGATCGATACCGCGCACGCAGGCACCAAAATTATTGGCATGTGGGGAAACTTCCAGGGCAGCGGTCATGCAGGTCTCCGGCTAGCTGCGTGAGCTGCTCAAAGGGCATCCCAACTGACATTGAGAATAAACAGCGTCGCTACCGCAACCACGGCACCAATCACTAAAATTGTCAGAAACACACCGGCGCCGTCATCCTGGCCGCCTTGCGGCTGGCTTTTGTGGCGCGTTACCGCGTAGACAGCGCCCAGGAAAATCAGCGCGGGGATCACAAACTGGACAAAATAGCGCATGGCTTAAACAGTGCTTCCTGGCATTTGTTCCGTACAATGCAGCATACCCTATGAGGCTGAACGGAAGGAAGGGTAAAAGAAAGCGCAAAAACGGTCTGTGCCGGGGTGAGTTTCAGCGGGCGCGCGCGCCCGTTCGATTGAAGGGGAAGAGATGACTTGGGTGGTTGAACATTGGCTGGCAGTGCTGCTGCTAGCCGCGTATACGCTGATGTTGCTGTATAACGCGTACGCGGGACGGCGCGCCAGTACCAGTTTATCGGGCTACTACGTAGGCGGGCGCAACCTGGGCGGTTTGGCGATCGGGGTGTCTTTTTTCGCCACGTTTGCCAGTACCAACAGTTACATCGGGCATGCTGGCAAGGGTTATGACTTTGGCCTGGCCTGGATGTTTATGGCGGCGGCGCTGGTGTTGTTTACCTGGATATCCTGGCGCTGGGTGGGCCCTGGCCTGCGTCGTTTTGCCGGGCAATGGGACGCGCTAACCATTCCAGATTACCTGGGTAGCCGCTTTCCAGGGGCCCAGTCTGGTGCGCTGCGCGTGACCGCTGCTGTTGTCATCGTGTTTTCCAGCGTGTTGTACCTCATTGCCATTTTCAAAGGTGCGGGGCATCTGTTTGAGCAGTTTCTGAATATTCCGTACGCCACCGCTATTGGTGTGACCCTGATCATTGTGGTGCTTTACACGTCAATTGGCGGATTTGTCTCGGTGGTGCGTACTGATGTGGTGCAGGGCCTGCTCATGGTGCTGGGGTCTGCCACCATATTTTACTTTGTCACCCGGGCAGCGGGCGGGGTGGGGGCGATTACTGAGTTGGCCGAACTGCCGGACAAGCAATTTCTGTTTGATCTGAACGGCGGCATTCCCTTTATTGTGCTGCTGGGGATTTCTCTGTCCGGCTCACTGAAGCTGCTGGTCGATCCACGGCAGATTTCGCGCTTTTTTGCTCTGAAGGACGAGCAGGCGCTGCGTCAGGGTATCTGGGTGGCGATAATCGGCCTGCTGGTGATTCAGTTCTGTCTGTTTCCGGTTGGGGTCTACGCTCACCTGATCATGCCGGCAGTTACCGACACGGACTTGATTGTGCCCACCATGGTGGCTGATGCATCAGTGTTCCCGCTTTGGGCAGCAGATTTCCTGATTGTTGCCATTATGGCAGCAGCCATGTCATCCATGGATAGTGTGCTGCTGGTGGCGGCCAGTACACTCTACAAAAATATCGCCTTACCCTGGTTGGGTACCCGAGCTTCAGCGGATCCTCAGGGTCAGGTGCGATGGACGCGGGTGGCGGTGATTGGCTTTGCCCT
This sequence comes from Pseudomonadota bacterium, assembly GCA_039196385.1. Classification (GTDB taxonomy): domain Bacteria; phylum Pseudomonadota; class Gammaproteobacteria; order Pseudomonadales; family Azotimanducaceae; genus UBA4421. The sequence goes on along the minus strand of JBCCUW010000007.1, from coordinate 10,627 downwards.
GGTAGCTGCTCTGCTGGCGCTGAATCCACCCGGGGACATTGTTGAAATCACTATCTTCTCCGGCAGCCTTTACGCCGTTTGTTTCTTTCCGGCGGTGGTTATTGGCCTGCACTGGCAGCGGGGCAACAGCCTCGCGGTACTGGTCAGCATGGCGGGTGGTGGGCTGGTGCTGCTGGCCTGGATTGTCTTTGGCGATCGAGGCAGCGTGCACGAGGTTTTCCCCGCGCTGCTAACGTCTGTGCTGCTTTATGTACTGGTGGCTCGGTTCAGTACGATAGCGCGGCATCCTGGACAAGCAGTAGAGACCAGTTGATGCCGCGCCAGTCATAGCGCGTTGTCGTGTGACTCAGCCAGCTTGACTCAGCCAGCCTTGTCGGCTTCCACCTGGGCGATGCTGGGGTGCTCAGCCAGGCGTTCGATCAGGGCGCGGATGTTGGCGTGGTCGGTCAGCAGGTCTTCGGCAAAAATAGCCTGACTGATGCCATTGGCGAGGCTGAAGGTATAGAAGGTATAAAAATCCGCCAGGGTCAGTTCAGCGCCTGCGGCATAAGGCTCGCAGACCATCAGACGATCCACGGCGCGCATGCCTTTGACCAGATCGGCCTGGGTGGTTTCTTTCACTTCGTCACTGACGGTTTGGCCAAAAAAAGCTTCGGGCAGACAGCGACGTGCGACCAGTTCCACGTCCAGCTTAAGGTGGCAACACAACTCCACCACTTTAGCTGCCGCAAATGGGTCTGCGGGCAGCAGGGCAGGCTCAGGCTGGAGTCTTTCGAGATAACTGGCGATCGCCAGGCTTTCGGAGAGATAGCGGCCGTCTACGCCAATCGAGGGCATTTTACCCATGGGCGTGCGACGCAGGTTGTCTTCATCCTGTGTAGGTGGCGCTTTGACCTCTTCAAAGGCCAGACCTTTTTCTATCAACAGCGCCTTGGTCAAGCTGTAGTAGTTACTTAAGCGTAAGCCGTATAATTGAATCATGGCTGTCTCTCCTGATTTGAGTTCGAACCGTTATTCTACCAGGGTAGCGAACTCGGCAGTGCATGACCTTTTGGTGCGCAGTCATCGTCTGCTGGTGATTACAGGCGCCGGTATCAGTACCAATTCAGGCATCAGCGACTACCGCGACGCCGCGGGTCAATGGAAACGTGCAGCGCCGGTGCAACACCAGGACTTCATGGCCTCCCATCGCTGGCGGCAGCGCTACTGGGCCCGCAGTCAGCTGGGTTATCCCGAGTTTCTGCGTGCCCAACCCAATCCAGCTCATCACATTCTGGCGGATTGGGAAAGACAGGGTCGGCTCGTCGGGCTGATTACGCAGAACGTGGATCGCCTGCATCAGCGCGCTGGTCACCAGCGTGTCATCGATCTGCATGGCCGCCTGGATCAGGTCATCTGTACTGGCTGTGCACGCGTTGTGCCGCGCGATAACCTGCAAAGGTTCCTGGACCAGCATAATCAGGCCAACCGGTCGCAGCATTTTGTGCCCGGCGCCGATGGTGACGCGGAGGTGCCCGACGCTGAATATGCCGCCATCCAGGTGCCGGTCTGCAGTGATTGCGGGGGCATTCTGAAACCCCACGTGGTGTTTTTTGGCGACAGCGTGCCGCAGCCCGTTGTGCAACAGGCGTATGACTGGGTTGACCAGGCAGATCTGGTGCTTGTGGTCGGGACCTCTTTGATGGTGTTTTCGAGTTTTCGCTTTGTGCGCCGCGCGCATGCTGCAGGCACCCCGGTGATTGCCGTCAATCAGGGCGTGACCCGAGCGGATGAGCTGTTGAGCGGCAAAGTTGACGGCGATTGCGCGGAGGTATTAACTGCGCTGGACAAACTGATTGAGATTACACCCCATGCTGACCTTACGCGCTAACCCGGATGCACACCTGCTGGTCGCGATATCGCTGCTTCTGCTCTGCCTGGTTGCGGTGCCGGTGCAGGCAGCCGAGGAATCGGTTGCGAGCGAGGCTGAAGCCGCAGCGGCTGATGACGATTCAGCGCTGACGGTGGAAGAAATTCTGCAGCGCGATCCGCAGACCAGCGATTATGTGGATACGCCGCGCTGTATCAGTACAACGCGTATTCGCAGCGTGCAGGTGCTGGATGAGAAACATGTGGTGTTTCGACTTTCTCGCAACGAGTACTATCTAGTGCAGTTCAAACATCGCTGCCCGAGCATGCGACGGGGTAACACGGTGATCTATGAAACCCGCAGCAACCGCTTGTGCACGCTGGACAACCTGCGCGCCGCTACCAACTTCGGCAACCTGGAACCTGGGCCACCCTGCGCTATTCCAGGCTTTCAGAGTGTCAGTAAAGAAGGCCTGGCGGCCTTAAAAGAGGCGCTGAAGGCGGAACGCAAAAAACCTTCGCGAGACAAGTCAGCTTCGTAAACGGAGAGGTAAGTTCATGGAAGACCGTTGGCTGGCGTACGCCAAAAGGCTGCAGGCCATTGCCTCCACCGGGTTGTTTTTCGGGGCGGATGATTTTGACCGGGAACGCTATCAGGAGATTGGCGAGATTGCGCAGCAGATGCTGAGTGAACTGGCGGATGTCCCTATCCACCGTATTGCCCAGTTGATTCCCGACTATGCCGTAGGTTACACCACCCCCAAGGTGGATGTGCGTGGCGCGGTGATCAGCGATGACAGGATTCTGCTGGTGCAGGAGCGGTCTGATCAATTGTGGACCTTACCCGGTGGTTATGCAGACGTGGGGCTCTCTGCGGCGGACAACACGGCGAAAGAAATCAGCGAAGAAGCCAATCTTCAGGTGAAGGCCAGCAAGCTGTTTGCGGTGCGCCACAAAGCGCGTCACGGCTACAAACCCGATGTGCGCGACTTCTACAAGTTTTACTTTTTGTGTGAGCCACTGGATGGTGAGGTACCGTCTCCCGGTGCGGAAACCATGGCGGCGGATTACTTTGCTCCGTCGGAGCTGCCGCCGTTGTCCACCGGGCGGGTGATTGCGGAGGATATTCATATGGCGTTTGAACATTATCGTGACCCGCAGAAGCCGACCTTGTTTGATTAGTCGATTAACTAGTCATACGAGGTGGTAACTTTTCACTTGCGGCTGCGTTGAGGAAAACAAATGAGTTATGAAATAACAAGTGAAGAAGAGCTGCGCCAGCTGACGGGTGGGCCGGTGCATGACCTGGTGGTGGTGAAGAGTACGCCGGTCTTAACTGAACCGCTCCAGCGTTACATTACGCTGTCGCCCTTTGCGTGCCTGGCAACCTATGGAGCGGATGGGGCGTGTGACCTCAGCCCCCGGGGTGATCCGCCTGGTTTCGTTAAAGTCATTGATGAAAACACACTGTTTTTGCCCGAACGTCCCGGCAACAAGCGGCTGGATAGCGTGGTGAATATCATCCAGCAAGCACAGTTGTCACTTCTGTTTCTTATTCCCGGCACGCTGGAGACGGTGCGGGTGAATGGAACAGGGGTTGTCACCACAGATCCTGAACTGCTGGCTTTGTGTCCGGTGAACGGCAAGCTGCCGGAACTGGGGATATTGATTACGGTCACGGAGGCTTTCGGGCACTGCTCCAAGGCATTCCGACGCGCTAAGCTTTGGAGAAAAGATTTTGTTCCGGAGGCGGGTGTGCCGTCACTGACGGAAATGATGGTGGAACATCTTGGTCTGGATCCGGCACTGTCCAGTGAACTGGACGAAGGGATCAGGAATGATGTGCAGACCAGGATGTACTAGTTGGGTGCTCGACGCCCTTAATGGGTGTCATGCTCGACATTCGCGGCGGTACTATCCAAATCTTTGAAGAACGTGAGATGCATGATGCGGTGCGTTGGAGGTGTGCTGAATACCGAATCAACGACACCTCTATAGTGTTCGTCTACGGTATTGCGTGCCACGTTTTCCCAATGCCAACGCGCCAGATCGTTATCGAAAAAGAAGGACGTTTTTAAACTGTTAACGTGTGCCTGCATGGCGGTCTCGTCGAGGATGCCTTGGATCACCTGGAAATTCAGGTTCTCGAAGATCCGGTGCTGGTTCTGGATGAAGAGAATGAAACGGTGAGTTTCTGCATCGGATAGCGGGGTGGGAGATTCCGTAAAAAAGAGTTTTGCGAATATTTCCGGAAGATAGTCAGAGTTGTACAGCGTTTCGGTTGAGCGTGACGAGATATCCGATCGAGCCTGATAAACAGATGACACCATCGCCCGTTTTGCACCTTTTACCTGAACTGCAAGGTACGCGAGCGTCAGCACAACGGCCAGCGCTCCAATGAGTTCTCCTATGGCGCCTATAGCGTCCCAGTTCATGCTCCAACTCTATCAATTAATTGGAGCAACAGGCTACACGCGTGGTTAACACGTACGCCTGCTACCCCACAATCTCCCCCAACAACGCCAGGCTGCGCGCTAAGTCCGGCTGATCGGAGAGAATCCCAATCAGTGGGTCTTTGGCCCGCCGAACCCGGCGCAGCGCATTGCCCAGGTGATAACGTTGGTTGCTTAACCCTTTGTTCAGTTCGTGCCAGTGGATCGGCATAGACACGCTGCCGGCCGCTTCAGCGCGCACGGCATAAGGTGCGACGATGAGTTTGCCGTGCCCGTTCTGCATAAAATCCACATAGACCTTCTGTTGGCGTGCCTGCACGCGCCGGGTCACCGTGGCGATGTCGGGGTATCGCTCCACGATTACGCGGGCCAGCAATTCTGCCAGGTTACGTGAGAGCGTGTGGTTCAGCTGCCGGTGGAGAGGCAGCAGCACGTGCAGACCGGATGCGCCGCTGGTTTTGAGATAGGCAGGCAGCTCAACTTCGTCACACAGCGTGCCGATGGCCTGGGCCAGCGTCATCACATCGGTAAACGGGGCACCCTTGGGGTCCAGATCCAGCACACACCAGTCGGCGGCGTCCAGGTTGTCCACCCGGCTGTGCCACACGTGGATGGGCAGTGTGCCCATGTTGGCGATATAGGCCAGATCTTCCGCATCTTCCAGCACAAAATAGCGCACGGCTCTGGCGGGCGCCTCAGTGTCCTCGTCCTGCGTCCACAGTACCTCCCGCCTGATCCAGTCGGGAACATAATCCGGCGCATCGCGCTGGTAGAAAGACTTGCCATCGACACCGTCGGGAAAGCGGGTCAGAACAATGGGGCGGTCGTGCAGATATGGCAGCAGCCAGGGTGCGATGCCCCGGTAGTAATCGACCAGGTGTTGTTTCGTGAAGCCCGGTTGTGGAAACAGTACTTTATCCGGGTTGGTCGCGACGACCTGGTCAGCCGGTCTGCGGCCAGCGCTGCTGGCAGGGCGGCTTGTATCGCCAGCCTCCACAGGCGCCACCAATTCTGCCGTGCCTGTGCACTCGGAAGCCAGTTTGTCCGGCCGCAATCGCACCAGCGCAGGTTGGCGCAGATGGCCGTGTGCCGTGTATTCCGCATACGCCACTTCCACCACCAACTGCGGGCGCAGCCAGTGGATGGTCCGTCGCGTGGCAGGTGGCGCGGCCAGGGGACTGGTCTTGCGCGCAAGGCGCTTGATGAGGCGGGCCAGTGCATCCCGCATTTGACCGCTCAAGCCGGACCCGGCATGACCAATATAGGTCAGCTGTTCGCCGCGGTACTCGGCCAGGGCCAGCGCGCCAATGTCGGCCGCGTTGCTTTTGGCGGGTGACCAGCCTGCAACCACAAAGTCGCCGGTGCGCTGCTGTCTGACCTTAATCCACTCACCGTTGCGACCGCTTGCGTAAAGGCTGTTCGAGCGCTTGCCGACCACTCCCTCAATCTGTAGCTCACGGGCTGCGGCAAATGTTTCATTACCGCAATCCAGCACGTGTTCAGAGTAGATGCACGCACTTTGCGGTGGCAGCAGGCGACGGAGCAGCTTTTTGCGCGCCAACAGCGGCACTGCGCGTAGGTCATGCCCGGCAAGTCGCAGCAGATCGAAACCGTAGTAGCGGGCGGGCAGGGTGATGGCATTGCTGGCAATCTCGTGCATGGACTGTTGGCGGGCGCGCTGTTGGAGCAGACTGAAATCGGGCCGGCCAGTCTGGTTATTCACCACCAGCTCACCGTCCATAACAAAGTCTTCAACGGGGAGGTGGCTGGCTACCTGACAGATTTCCGGAAAGCGTTCGCTGATATTGTGGCCGTTGCGGGTCAATAGTTTCACCGCACCGGCATGCTTGTGGATCAACACCCGATAGCCGTCGTACTTCAGTTCCCACAGCCAGCCTGGACGATTGTGCGCAGCGCCGGCGCTGGCCAGCATGGGTCGCCAGTGCGCTGCAGGGCTTTGGGTTGCCGCGCCAGGGCTGAGCTGTTGGGCCGCACGACCGAGCCGGCGCGTAACCTCGGCCCGCTTGGGCAATTGTTTGACGGTAAGTCCAGATAGCACCGAGTGTGCCTGGCGGTGCAGGTGGTCGGGCACTTGGACACTGGCGTCCTGCTCTTTGATCAGCAGCCACTCCTTGCCGCTGTTGGGTTGCCCGTCGATTTCTTTGTTTTTGCTTTGTTTACTTTTCAGCCGCACCAGCGTCCACTTGCCCTGGAGTTTGTGGCCCTGCAGTTCGAACAGCAATTTGCCTTTGGCAAAACCCTCCTGCAAAGGCTCAAGCGCCTGGTAACAGCCCCGGTCCCACACGATGACCTGGCCGGCGCCGTAGTTCCCTGGTGGAATGTGTCCCTCAAAATCGGCGTAGTCCAGTGGGTGATCTTCGGTCTGCATGGCCAGGCGTTTGTCGCCGGGATCAGCAGAAGGCCCTTTGGGTACCGCCCAGCTTTTCAGTACCCCATCCAGTTCCAGACGCAGGTCGAAGTGCAGATGCCGCGCGGCGTGCTGCTGGACAACAAACAATCGATTGGTGGCAGGAATGTACAGCCGGCCAAACGGCTCCGGGGTCCGTTGGGGGTCTCGTTTGCGGTGGTAGTCTGCTAGCTCAGGGTGGTTTTCGCTGACCATGGTCTAAAATGACTTTAAAAGCGGAGCAACGCAAGTGTGCAAACTACGGGCGGCGTCCTCTCATTCGCTATGGGCCGGCTCGGTTGAGGCCCGAAATGGAGTGCGTTATATTCCCGCTCCCCTGCCTTGTATATGACTTTGAGGAGAGATGTTATGGCGGCACGAGCCATTGGTTCCGGCACCATCGCATTTGGCCTGGTAGCCATTCCAGTCAAATTGTTTTCCACTGTAGATTCGACAAAAGCTATTAGATTCAATTACTTAACGGAAGATGGTGATCGCGTTAAGCAACAATACGTGCGCGCGACCAACGGTGAGGTGGTTGAGCGTGCAGACCTGCAGCAAGGTTACGAATTTGCCAAAGGCCAGTTTGTCACCTTCACCAAAGAAGAAATGCAGGCAATGCATGTAGAGTCCACTAATGCCATTGATATCGCTGAGTTTATTCCGCTGGCTGAAGTGGAACGGATCTACATCGAAAAAGTGTACTACCTGGGGCCGGACAAAGGCGCAGGCCGTTCTTACCACCTGTTGAAAGAAGCGTTAGCCAGTACTGAGCGTGCGGCGCTGGCCAGCTATGCCGCCCGAGGTAAGTGTCACCTGGTCTTGATTCGTCCCTTTGGTGCGGAAGGCCAAGACGGTCTGGTGATGGAGCAGCTTAAGCACCAGGATGAGTTGCGCAGTTTTGCGGATGTGCCATTGGATCAGCAAACGCTGGAGGCCGGCGAGTTAGAACTGGCAGTGCAGATCATCGAACAACGGGTCAACACCCAGTTTGTGCCGGAAAACTATGAGGACATTGTGCGTTCCCGGATGCAGGAGCTGATTCAGCAGAAGATTGATGGCCAGGAGATTCAGGTCCCGGCCACCGAACAGGCTGAAGCGAAGATTGTGGACCTTATGGCCGCATTGCAGGCGTCGGTGGAATCCAGCGGGTCTGCCACCGGGCGTAAGGCAAGCAAGGCTGGTAAGACAAGTAAGACAGCGAAAAAAGCAACAAACCGTAAAACAGCAGCCCGTGCACCTAGAAAGCCAGCCGCAACACAGGCAAAATCTACACCCAAACGAAAGTCGAGTTAATACCCGCAAAACATGGCAGGCTACAGCACCAGAGAAGTAGCTGAACTTTTAGCGCTGAACACCAATCAGGTGCGCCACTACGTGCGGCGCAAGCTGGTGCAGCCTCAGCGCGGTGAGCGGGGCGAGTACCGTTTTTCATTTCAGGACGTGGTGCTGTTGCGGACCGCCAAGGGCCTGATGGATGCGTCTGTATCCACCCGCAAAGCTTATCGTGCCCTGGTCAAATTGAAAGCTGAACTGGCTCAGGTCAAATCTCTAAGCAGTGTCCGCATTTATGCGGACGGCAGTCATGTTGTCGTGCGCGAAGACGACCACACGTGGGAAGTAGAAACGGGCCAGACGACCCTCGATTTCAGTACTCAGGACCTTGCCGGTAATGTGGCGGAAATAGCTCAGCGCCACGTGGTGCAGGCAGCCCAGTCGGACGAGATGGATACGGACGAGTGGTACAACCTCGGTCTGGATCTCGAAGAGGTGGAGCCGGAAAAAGCCCCGGATGCCTACAAACAGTCTATTCGGCTGGATCCAAAAAATGCTGACGCGCACGTCAACCTGGGCAGGCTTTATCAGCTTAGCGGTAACCTGAAACATGCCAAACGGCATTACGAGCTGGCGATCACGGCCAGACCGGGACACCAGCTGGCCTACTACAATCTGGGTACAGTTTTTGACGAGCTGGACGAAATGGGCAAAGCGGCGGACTATTATATGAAAGCGCCGGGCATTCCCGATGCGCACTACAATCTGGCGCGCATTCGCGAGTTGCAGGGTGATGAAGTCAGCGCGCTGCGCCATATGCGCCACTACCGCGAATTGCTCGATAGCGAGGCCGGTCAGGACTGACCCGCCGCGCGTCACGCGCGGTTCAATTTTCGTACTGAAAACTCTCCGCCAGCAATTCTTCAGCACTCAGGTCGCCACTGCTGCAACGGCGTATGTCCACCATGCGAAACGCAAACAACTCTGCCGCGCGGTCACGTTCCAGGGCTACCGTCAGATAGTGTCTGTTCTCCAGGGTCTTCAGATTAGCGCCGTAGTCGCAGACGCTGCGGGCGATCAGTTGTGCCATGTCGACCTGGGGCCCACTGTTGGTGTAACCGGGTGTGTCATGGTCATGATAGTTGCGCAGCCGCTCGTACTGGCTGTTGATGCGACGCGACAGTTCATCATATTGCAGTTCTGACTCACTCAGCTCGGCCTCAAGCGCGGCGATGTCCTGCCCCATTTCACGTTGCTTGTCGGGTTTGTCTTCGCGCACGCTGTCCCGGCGCAGCTTGCGGATATCGCTGCGGATTTTGCGTTGTTCGGAGCGTAAATCGCGTTGTTCATCACGCAGCTCGCGCAGTTCTTCCAGCGCTTCAGTTTCGTAAGGGGCCATGCTGATGTGCAGATCGTTAAGGATGTTCTCCACCATGGCCGGGATTTCCGGAATGGAGATACGTCTTGCCATTTGGCTCGGGTCGCCGCCGTGCTGCAGACTGAGCCAGGGTGTGTTCATGCTGACCGTCATCAGCACGCCCTGATCTACCAGAAATTGGGGCTCAACTGCGGTGATACGCAGCTGTTCGCCCACCTCGCGGCGCAGGGCCGAGACCATCACATCCGCCACAATGCGCGCCTCGCGCTGAATCTCGGCCAGTTGCTCGGGTACTTTTGCCTGCAGCGGAAGAGTCAGCAGCAGAACAACGTGCAGTGCAAGTGCTGGCAGCACAAATGATGGGAGGGTACGTACTAGCCGCCTGCACCAGCTTGGCGTCGTGAAAAATTGCATCTACATACTCCCGTTGGTGACGGCCGGTGAACTCGGGGGATCAATAGCCAGTTCTTCAGCCATCAGCTGCTCGACCTGGCGATACAGTTCATCAAGCTCCTGCTGGCCCTGCAGCTGGTGCGTGATGATGTAGCGCAGTGATTCTTCCGTTTGTATGGTGCGTTTATCCATTTCCGCTTTCAGCACTTTCAGCAGGGCCTGGATCTCCTTGGCCCGCTGCTCCTCACTGGATTCCAGCACGCTCTGGACCAGCGCAGCCTGACTGGCGGTCTGCGGCAGAGGCGGCAGTTCCTCATAGTTCACAGCACCCGGGCTGGCGGGCAGCACGCCATTGCTTCCGGGTTGTTGAAAGTACATAACGCTGACCAGCACCAGCGCGCTGGCACTGGCGAGGGTTGGGAACCACTGGCGAAAACCGGTCAGCCAATGCGCTGTGCCAGTATGTAACGGCGGACGTTGTGGCTCCCCAAACAGGGCAGGCAGGGGTGGGGGTATTTCGTCCTGCCATTGCTCAGCTAACCGCTGCATGGCGGTGATGTTCGCCAGATCACTCTGACAAGTGGTGCAGGTGCTGACGTGCTCGGCAATTTCCCGGTTGGTTGCCGGGCTCAGCTCGTGGGCGGCATACTCAACCAGTTGAGCATTGGCTTGTTCACAAAGCATCGCGCAATTCCTCATGTTGTTGCAGTTTGCGCAGGGCGCTGTACAGCCTGGTTTTGGCTGTGTTGGGAGAAATATCCAATTGCCCGGCAATATCTTCGAAGGTGAAGTGTTGGAAGAACTTTAACTCCACCACGTGGCGCTGATCGGGTGGTAATCGAGCCAGCGCAGCGCTGATCTGCTGGTTGCGCT
>JBCCUW010000006.1:0-27189 GCA_039196385.1 Pseudomonadota bacterium | reverse complement strand
CATCAGTTCTGCCATGAGAATCGGCACGCCGATCGCGAAGGTACAAACAAGATAAACAATCACAAACGCAGAGCCGCCGTTTTCTCCCGTAACATAGGGAAAACGCCATATGTTCCCTAGCCCCACCGCAAATCCGATGGCAGCCATCAGGAACCCGAAGCGCGAGCTCCAGGCCGGGCTAGACCCAACCACGCTCAGCGCCCGTTAGCGACCGCTGAACTCCGGCGCCCGCTTTTCAACAAACGCCTGGGCCGCACCCTTGTGATCATCCGTCATGAAACACCGAATCATGTGCAACGCTTCGCGGTCGAAGGTGTCACTCAGGGAACCGCCGTAAGCTGCATTCAGGTTCTTTTTCATGTAACCCACCGCAACCGTTGGCAAAGACGCCAGTTCGGCCGCAAATTCCGCCACCACACCGGGAAAAGTAGAGGCATCTGCCGCTTTGGTAACCAGGCCCATCTCAGCAGCCTCAGCGCCAGAGACAACCTTGGCGGTAAAATAAAGCTCACGCGCTTTGGCCGCACCCACAATGTAGGGCAGGAAAAAAGAGCCGCCGTAGTCGCCGGACAGTCCCACTTTCGAAAACGCCGTGGTCAGTTTGGCGGTATCCAGGGCAATACGGAAATCGCAGGCTAGCGCGAGCGAAAAACCTGCTCCCGCAGCTGGACCCGGAATAGCTGCCAGCGTGGGTTTGGGCATTTCGTGCAGGAGTCGGGACAATTCCATACCGGCACGCAGGCCATGCGCCCGACCTTCCAGATCAAAACCCCCGCCCGCGGGTTTCGCAGCACCTTTGTCGGCGCCCGCTTCCGCAGCAAAACCTTTCACATCACCGCCCGCACAGAACGCACCGCCCGCCCCGGTCAGCACCACACAGCGCACCTCACGATCAGCCGCCAGACGGGGCAAGGCGCTATGCATGGCGGCCATCATCTCACCACTCATCGCATTGCGAGCTTCCGGCCGGTTCATGGTCAGGGTAGCAACCCCACCCTCTATGGATTCGATCAAATGATCGGTCATATTACTCTCCTCTTAGCTTAATTCGCTGTGCGCCGGTACCCTAGCGCGTGCCACCCGATAGAACAACCAGCCCAGCACAATAAGACCTACGCCAAAGCCGGCTTCCTGTGGCCGCTCCCACAATACAAACACCAGCGTCCACAGCGTGATGCCGGAGTAGATGAGCAGCGGTATCGGGTACCAGGGCACACGAAACGGTCTGTCAATGTCAGGCCGCCGTTTACGCAGCACCGCCACCCCAAGCACCGCCATGAGCGTATTGAACGCCATGGTAAAACTGGCAAACACCAAAATTGCATCGAATGTTGAAGTGATGACTAACAATAACGTCATGCCGGTCTGAAACACAATGGCCACCCAGGGCACCCCATGGCGGTTTTCCCGGGACAAAAAGCCCAGCACGGCAAAATCCTGGCCGATGACCTGGAGTGCACGCGGACCCGCCAATACCATGGCGCTGACGGTAGACACCAGCAACAGCGCCAACATCAGACCCACGGCACCAGCGCCGGCGCTGCCAAAGGCAAAATCAGCGACCACATAACCAATCTCCAGTTGCCCTGCCATGGCGGTCATAGGCGCAACCGAGAGAAACATCACATGCAGCAATACGTAGACCAGCATCACCAGTCCAGTCCCCACTAACAGGACTTTTGGCAGTGTCCGGTTCGGCTGATGCATTTCACCCGCCAGATAGGTGGCTGCGTTCCATCCCGTATAGGCGTAGTTGACGTATATCAGTGCAATCGCAAAAGCCCCACTGGTCACCAGACCAACGTCTTCTCCGCTAAACAACCAGCGCACCGTTTGCAGCTCCGGTGCAGACCACCACGCCAGGACGACAAACAGCAGGATCAGCAGCAGCTTGAGGCCCGTGAAGAAGAGTTGAAAGCGTGCGCTGCCCGTGCGGCTGCCCAGATGCGCCAGCCCAACCACAGTGACCAATACAACCGCGACTAGCGTGGTGGATACGTGCGGCCACACCGCACTCAGATAGGTTGCCGCCGTAATCGCAGCCAACGCGGTGGGGGCGGCAAAGCCAATGGTGGTGGATATCCACCCGGAGATAAAACCGGCAGCAGGATGATAAATTTCGGTGAGAAAATTATATTCACCGCCAGACCGCGGCAGTGCTGCCCCCAGCTCCGAGTAGCAGAGCGCACCGCACAATGCCAGCACGCCACCCACCACCCAAAGCAGCAGGATCACCGGGGCTGATTGAATGTCCAGCAGTTGGAAACCGAGGCTGGTAAACACCCCGGTACCAATCATGTTCGCGACAACAATGCTCGCCGCTGTGGGCATACTGAATTTGTCGCGCCCGTTTTTGTCTAGATCCAAACTATAAGGCCCCGTATTGCAGTGGTTTTATGCAGCGATCTTTACCTGCCAGGTTCCCCGGCACGGCGGCTCACGTTATGCTGCAACGATGAACCGGGACCACCCAGAAAACCACACCATCCGACCTGCTGTCACGTCCGATTATCCCGCCATATTGGAGCTGCTGCCGCAATTAACTGATTTTAACGTACCTGAGCGACGTGACCCTACACATTTGTGGCAGGGTGACGCCGTGCTGGCTGAGCAGGTACTGCAGGGTCAGGCACCCACCAGCTATTGCGACGTTGCTGTTGATCACCACAACCAACTGTGCGGGCTGATTCTGGTGACGCTACGCCCGGAGCTGCTGAGCCAGGCGGCCAGCGCCCATCTGGAAGCTATTGTGGTCGCCCCCCAGGCGCGCGGCCAGGGACTTGGGCGCGAGCTACTGGAGCATGCGGAAAGCAGCGCCCAGGCCCACGGTGCAACGTCGCTAACCCTGCATGTATTTGCCAATAACCAGCGCGCCAGGGCCCTCTATGATCAACAAGGGTATGACAGCGAACTGATCCGCGCGATCAAGTGGCTGGACTAACCTACAACCACCAGCAGCAGCTTACGCGATGTGCCGGGTAAGCCCTCGGGTTTGCCAATCTGGTCGGTCAGATTGACAGTCTCCCGCCGCATAATGCACGGAAATAGCGCGCCGGAAATCTGCGCTTTCATTGGTACCGGACCCGTGCACTAACAGCGGGTGAAAGAGGAGCGTGTCTCCCGGCCTCATTTCGACATGGATGCGTGTGTCAAAATTTATCCGCGCATCATCTTCCGCAATACCGTAAAACCCGTGATTGACGTAATCCCAGTCGGGGTTGGCATGCGCCAGTAAGTCAAGCTTGTGACTCCCCGGGATTACGGCGAGGCAGCCATTCTGCCGATGCGCAGGTAACATCGCAGTCCACACGCCGACAATTTTGTCCGCCGGGCGCAGGCGAAAATAACGCAGGTCCTGGTGCATGGGATGGCGGCCGTCAACACCGGGTGGCTTGTTAAAAACGTTTGACGACAAACTGAACAGCGACGGCCCCAGCAAACTCTGCACTGCCGCAACCAAGGCGGGATGGCGGGCAAAATCGAACAACGCAGCATCGTTCTCCAGGCACAACAGTTTATTCACCGCATGCACCGGCGTGGGTGCCTCGACGGCCCCCTTGACGATCATGACGTCCTGCATGATCTTCATCTCGTCAGCCAGGGGTGCTGCGCCACCGACCAGATCAAGAAAGCGCTGGTTGTAGGTGGCGAGACTATCGCCATCAATAAGTCCCGGCAGGACCAGATAGCCTTGTTCGAAATACTGACTGATCTGCGCTGCCGATAACGGCTGGGCTCCGCTGGACATCTGATTTTGCCCTTCAGGTCATCACGAACTGCTACACTGCCACTTTTTTAGAGACATTGCACAGGTGAATTATGGCTGACTTCCCACTCCCCAACGTTTCCACTGACCTGACCGGCCAGGTCGCTCTGGTGACGGGAACCACTTCAGGTCTGGGCAAACGCTTTGCTCAGGTGTTGGCCAGCTGCGGCGCCAAGGTCGCGATCAGCGGGCGGCGAATTGAACGTCTGGAAGAACTGGCAAACGAGATCCGCGCAGCTGGAGGAACGGTAGAACCCATCGCCCTGGATATGCGCGACAACGACTCCATCGTGGCTTGCGTGGAACAGGCTGAAAAAGCCCTGGGTACCGTCACCATTCTGGTCAACAACGCAGGGATCCCGGATGCCCAACGCGCACATAAAATGTCGAATCAACTGATTGATGATGTCTTCGATACCAATCTGCGGGGGCCCTATGTCTTGTCCTGCGAAGTGGCCCGGCGGCTGATCGCCGCAGAATTACCCGGGCGTATGGTCAATATTTCTTCAGTGGGCGCGTTTAACTACAGCGGTAACGGCGCGGCACTGTATTCGATTACCAAAGCGGGTATTGTCCGTATGACAGAGGCGCTGGCAGTAGAATGGGCGCGCTTCAACATCAACGTCAACGCCATTGCGCCGGGCGCCTTTGCTTCGGAGATGATGGACGGCATGCTGGAACGCATGGGTGATTTCAGCCAGCAGTTTCCCCGCAAGCGCATTTGCGATCCCGCCCAGATGGACAGCACCCTGCTCTACCTGGTTTCCCCTGCTTCAGAAGCCGTTACGGGTACCTTCATCAAGATTGATGATGGTCAGGGCCCTCGCTAAATTCTCAACCAAGGCATTACAAATATTTTGTAATGCCTTGATATTTAGAGACTAATTACCAACTCTAGCTTTCGCGATAAACGCCGGGGCGCTTTTCAAAAAATGCCGCCACGGCTTCTGCATGATCCGGCTCCGCATGACAAACCGCCTGAAACGCAGCTGATTTATCCAGCAGCTCATCAAGCGTTGCATTCTGACTGGCGCGCATGAGTTGTTTGGTCAGCCGGACAGCATGTGGCGGGTTAGCCGCAATGTTCTGCGCCAGCTCCAGCGCCCTGGGCAGCAGTTCTTCGGGCGCGACCAGCTCGGACATCAGCCCGGTGCGCAAGGCTTCTTCAGCCTTCACCGGCTCACCCGTAAAAGCCATTTTGCACGCATTGGAGTAACCGACCGCACGTGGCAGAAACCAGGCCCCGCCATCGCCGGGGATGATTCCCAATTTGACAAAACTCTC
Organism: Pseudomonadota bacterium; assembly: GCA_039196385.1. Lineage (GTDB taxonomy): Bacteria > Pseudomonadota > Gammaproteobacteria > Pseudomonadales > Azotimanducaceae > UBA4421. The sequence continues at coordinate 22,139 of JBCCUW010000006.1, read as the reverse complement.
CGCAAACATGGCCTTGCTGCTACCGATCCTGATGTCGCACATCGTCGCCAGATCACAACCTGCCCCCACGGCCGGACCATTCACCGCGGCGATTATCGGCACATTCAGACTGTAGATTGCGCGCGGTATCCGCTGTATACCCTGACGATAAGCGTCAGCCTGATCGAACGGATCACCGGAAAAAAGCCCGGTGCGATCACGCATGTCTTTGACGTTGCCGCCAGCACAGAAAGCGGAACCTTCGCCGGTCAAAACACAGGCCCGGACGCTTTTGTCATTGTTGACAGCAGCGCAGACTTCCACAAAGTCGTCGAACTGTTCATCCCCGGTCAGGGCATTGCGGGTATCGGGACTGGACATGGTCAACACCAGCACATGCCCTACTCTTTCCTGTCGTAGAAAACTCATCTAGATCCTCTTTCAGTCTGTTTTTGTTGTGGCGGGTTAAGCCTGAAAACGCAGCATTGTGCCGGTACCTGCCCCCGTATGGTGCCCATCATGCAGGGCCACGTGCCCATTGACCACCACCATATCTATCCCGCTCGGTTCCTGTTTCGGCTCGTCATAGGTGGCCTCGTCAATCACGGTCTGCGGCTGAAACACCACCAGATCCGCCCAGTAGCCCGCCTTGATCTCGCCGCGCTCGCGCATACCAAAGGTGCGCGCAGCGACACTGGTCATGCGACGCACGGCTTCGGGCAATGACAGGACGCCACGCTCACGCACGTAGCGACCCAGCACCCGAGGGAAGGTCCCAAACAAGCGTGGATGTGGTCTACCGCGTAAATCTGGAATGCCGTCAGACCCCACCATCATATCCGGATAAGCCAGATTGGCTTCGATATCCGCTTCGTCGATGATGAAGTGAATGCAAATCGTTCGGTCACCCTTGGGGGCGCTGAGAATATTGCGTACCGCATCCGCCAGCGACCAGCCCTGCTGCGCGGCAATATCCACGAGCATCTGCCCTTCGAAGTCACGAAACGCCGGGCAAGACGCAATGCGGATCACCTCGGCCAGTTCCAGATTCGGGCGCTCCAGATTAAAGTACTCGATCATCCTGCCACTGCCCGCTGTATAAGGATACACGTCCAGGGTGACGCGTTGACCCGCCTGCAACGCCTGATCCACACGTTGCAGAGAATCCCGCACCTTGCCCCAGTTAGACTTACCCGCTGCCTTGTGATGCGAGATGTGCAGATGCACGCCGCTTTCGCGGCCGATGCGCAGACTCTCTTCCACTGCGTCCAGCAACTTGTCACCCTCATTACGCATATGCGTGGTGTATAACGCGTTGAAAGGAGCTGCCTGGCGCGCCAGCTCAATGACCTCTTCCGTGTCGCTGTAGCGACCCGGACGGTAAATCAGACCACTGGAGAAACCGCAGGCACCCTGCTCCAGGGCCCGCTGCACATGCGCCTGCATGGCCGTCATTTCCGCCGTGGTAGGCGCCCTTTTGGCATTTCCCATGACCAGGGCACGCACGGTGTTGTGGCCCACCAGCATCATGTTATTGATGGCAGGTTGGCGCGCCTCCACCGCAGCAAAATACCCGTCCAGATCGGTAAACTCTCCTTCCAACCCGGCCAGAATGCCACCGCTGGCGGCCACCGAATCCTGTGCCGGGTCGGCGGGGATAGCACTGAAACCACAGTTGCCGCTCACGACGGTGGTGACCCCCTGAGCCAGTTTGAAGGCCATGCCGGGGTGACGGAAAAAAGCGCCGTCATCGTGCGCGTGCGTATCAATAAAGCCTGGTGCCAGAATGGCACCCTGGCCATCGATCTCCTGCCTGCCAGCACCGACCGTGCCAATTTCGGCAATACGTCCATCCTTCACTGCCAGCTCACCAGGGACAGCCGGCGTACCGCTGCCATCCAGAATCTGCACGTTTTTAAATACGAGATCATGCATAACTACAATCCATATTCCGCAGGTTGCGTACGGATCCACTCGCCAATCTGCTCACCAATCATAAAACAGGTCAGATTGGTGTTGGCGCGCGGGACAAAAGGCATGATGGAGGCATCTGCAACCACCAGCTGGTCTACCTTATGGCAACGCCCGCGCGGATCAACTACTGCTTGCTCATCTTCATGAGGCCCCATTTTTGCGGTACCGCAGGGATGATAACCACTACCCGCAAATTTCTGACACAACTGTTCAATGTCAGCGCGGCCGTTACCTTTAGCAGGATCCGGGAAGCTGACCGAGCTGATCATATCGGCGATGGCCCCTTCGCGAGTGAAGCGCAAAGTGTCTTCCACACAATCAGCCAGCCGTCGACAATCGCGCTCGTCTTCACAAAAGCGATTGTCCAACTGAGGAGCGGCGCTGACTGAATCAAGCGTGAGTTGTCCACGCCCGTATTGATACTCCAGGACTGGCGCAATTAAAAACTGTGGCACTCCGCCAGGGCGCCCGGCAAAACTGATCTGTTCAATCTGCAGGTCGTTGCGTTTATCTGAACCCGGCGCCGTGTAACGCAAAATGCTTTGAATAATCGGCGCCGAAAAATCAATCAGACTGGCATCACGCACCTCACACACCACTGCAAGGGCCGGGTGGTCTGACAGGTTTTTACCCACACCGGGCAGTTCAGCGGTCAGCTCCACACCGAGGTGATCAACCTCATCGCGGGCCCCTATCCCACTGCACAGCAGAACCTTGGGTGTCATCAACGCACCGCCGCACAAAATCACCAACGTGGCCTGCAGTTGCTGAACCTCACCGTCCCGCAGTACCTCAACGCCCCGGGCTTTGCCCCCCTCGATCAGCACCCGTTGCACAATAGTGTCCGCGAGAATACTCAGATTGGGCCGCAGCCGAATAGGGGCCAGATAACCGACTGCAGCAGATATGCGCAGCCGCGCCAGCTTGTTCATCGGATGCGGGCCCACGCCCCACCCTTCGGGATCGTTGGCGTCTGCGCAATAGGGGTATGCAAACTGTTGCGCCGCGTCAATGAAGGCCTGGTGCTGGGGCAACAGCTCAGCCGGTGGATACCGGCGGATGGTAATGGGACCACTGTCGCCGTGATAAGGCGCATCCGGATAGTCCAGATCGCGCTCTAACCGCTTAAAGGCCGGCAAAACGGCATCCCAAGACCAGCCCGGATTACCCAGATCTGCCCACTCGTCGTAGTCTTCCGGCATGCCGCGCAGGGCGATGGTAGTGTTTACGGCACTGGACCCACCAACCACTTTGCCGCGAGGAAAACGGTCTTGGCGGTGGCGTGTCGGCGCATACGCAAACCCCCAATCGTGGTCGCGATAAGAATTGTTGTGGCTGTTCACAAGATCATCTGGCGTATCAGCGAGCAGCGGATAGTCCGGACCGGCTTCCACCAGGGCGACTGACAGATTCGGGTTTTCCGAGACTCTGGCCGCCACTGCGCTGCCAGCACTACCCGCGCCTACGATTAACACGTCGTACATGTGCCCTCCCATACATTGAATGGCATAATACGGCGCATTTGCTGTCTTGGGGAGAGAGGAATTGATTTCAGAACTATGCGAACGTTTCGACATTGAATTTCCGCTGTTTGCGTTCAGCCATTGCCGTGACGTCATTGCCGAAGTGAGCAAAGCGGGTGGGTTCGGTGTGTTGGGTGCGGCGGGCCACACCCCGGAAAGTCTCGAAGTGGAACTCAGCTGGATTGACGAACAGGTGAATGGCAAGCCTTACGGCGTCGACATCATTGTGCCAAACAGTATGGACAGCAAAGACGCGCCGGAAATCACTGCGGAAGAAATTGAGGCGCGCATTCCGCCTGAGCACAAAGCCTACGTCGAATCTATCCTGGCGCAGAACGGCATCGACAGCAAAGACCTGTGGCAACGACCCGGCACCGGCTTCGGCAACAACATGCGCGAACGGGGCGCCAGCGCCATCCTGGACGTGGCGTTTGCACACCCGATCAAATTGATCGTTAATGCCCTGGGTGTACCCCCGGCTTTCATGATGGAGCGTGCCCGCGCGGCAGGTGTTGCGGTGGGTGCGCTGACCGGCGCCAAAGAACATGCCATCAAACACTGTGAATCTGGCGTTGACGTGCTGATTGTGGCGGGTACTGAGGCCGGCGGTCACTGTGGTGAGGTATCGACGCTGGTACTGGTGCCTGAAGTCATTGACGCCATCCAGGACTTTGACAGCGTTTCTGTGGTTGCGGCAGGCGGTATTGTGACCGGCAAGCAAATGGCGGCCTGCATGGCCATGGGCGCTGCTGGCGCGTGGACCGGCTCAGTGTGGCTAACCACCATCGAAGCGGAAACCAATCCCGCGGTAAAAGAGAAAATGCTAGCAGCAAACTCCCGGCAGACTGTGCGTTCGCGTAGCCGTACCGGAAAGTACACCCGGCAACTGCGTTCTGCGTGGACCGACGCATGGACCAGCGAAGAAGCCCCGGACCCCCTGCCCATGCCCCTGCAAAGCCTGGTCAGTGAGCCAGCGTTGCGCAAAATCGACAAACTTGCCGAATCCGGCGATCCCCAGGCCAAAAACCTGGCCACCTACTGGGTAGGTCAGGGTGTGGGGTTGATGAACGCGTCAGTCAGCGCGCGCAGCGTGGTCTATGATTTTATGGAGGACTATGCAACGGCGGCTGAGCGCCTGGCAAAATCCATCAGCTGACCGCGGCGGCGTTCTGCAGACGCTGCAGTTCTTCCCAGCCCAGGTAGCCGGAGAACTGATCATCGTTAAAGAACAGCACCGGCCCGTTGCAGATAAAGAGATATTCAGTATCTTCCAGCGCGGTGGTAGCGCCATGCAACATGCCGTTGGGCTCGTAAACATAGTCACCTGCATTGAGCACGCCGTCTCTGACCTGCAGCTTGCCTTTCAGGATAAAAGTGTGCGAGCCGCTGAGGTGTTTATGCGGGCCCGCCGTATATCCCTTCAGCCACTTTAACAGGACAGCCCACGAGCCACTTTCTGCGCCCGTGTAGAGTATTTTCATAAAAGCCTTTTCGTCGGTCTGCAGCCAGTCCATCTTGGATGCTTCCACCAGCGTATCCATTAATTCGCTGTTTACCGGCGTAATATCCTGGGGTAAAGCCATACCACCCTCCCTCGGGTTGTTTTCTTTGATTCGGTTCGATCAGTCAATTTAAGCACACACCGGAGCATAGCTATATGGGCAGGTGTTTGCTTTCACGCAAACTGGGTTCTAGAGTAAATTTATATGCCAGAACACACACAGCCACCAGCGCCTACCCTCGACAACACCACTTTTGCAGTGCTGTGTGGTGGCGAAGGTCGCCGCATGGGTGGGAAGGATAAACCCCTGCTCAACTGGCGTGATCAGCCGATGATTGACCATGTACTGAGCAGCGTTCCGTCCCAGCTACCCAAACTGCTCAGCGCCAACCGCAATCTCGAGCAGTACGCCCGGCGCGGCAAAGTCATCCGCGACAGCCAGGTGCAGTTACCCGGCCGTGTTAAGCCTGGCCCGCTGACCGGTGTACTCAGCCTGCTGCAGCACTGCACAACAGAATGGATATTGATTGCACCGGGCGACACCCCTGCCCTGCCAAGCCAATGGTGGCAGGTGATGCTGGACGTCGCGACTGCCAATCTGCATCACGTGGTAGCCCACGATGGACAACGGCAACAACACTTGCACCTGCTGCTGCACAACAGCGCGCAAGCAGCGCTGCTCGATTTTCTGGGCGCATCGCGATTTCAGGTGTTTCTGTGGTTACAGGAACTGCAGCCTGCGATTGCGCAGTTTGACGATGCCGCCGCGTTTCGCAACATCAACTACCCTGATGAGTTAAACAACTCGGTCTAATCGTGCATTTGCGACTGAATGAAATTCTGAATACCGACTTTGCCGATCAGACTCAGCTGGGTTTCCAGCCAGTCTACGTGTTCTTCTTCGGAATCAAGAATATCCTGGAATAGTTTGCGGCTGATGTAATCACCCACCCGCTCACAATCCGCGATGGCTACACGCAAATCCGGAATGGCCTGCATTTCCAAACGCAGATCACACTCAAGAATTTCCTGCACTTCCTGGCCGATCATCAATTTGCCGAGATCCTGGAGGTTCGGCAGTCCTTCAATAAACAAAATGCGCTCGATGATATTGTCCGCATGCTTCATCTCATCGATGGACTCTTCATATTCATGTTCACCCATACGCTTCAAACCCCAGTCTTTAAGCATCCGGGAGTGCAGGAAATACTGATTAATGGCCGTAAGCTCGTTTTTGAGGACCGTATTCAGATGTTGGATGACAATGGGATCAATGGTTTGCATGACAGTGAGAACTACCTAAAAAATTTGCGACAGAATGCACCAACTTACGCGGAAAAGCAACGAAAAACATACCTAACTTATTGATTTATAAAGAGAATTATTATCACATGCCAATTGCAATGCAAGATAGAAAATAATTGCAATTAAGAATGATTTGTATTTAAAATATGGTCATCGTTTGGACACATTCTGATCACTATGTTTGTATGCGTTTGCCACGCAATTTCTGACAGCGACATCAAAAGCGCGATTCATGCCGGTGCGGAAGATCTGGACAGCATCCAGGCGCGGCTTGGCGCGGGTACTGCGTGCGGCACGTGCCAGGATTTTACCCAGCAACTGATCGATGAAACTCTGGCGGAAAAACTGACCTACGCCGCCTGAACCCTACCCCACTCGAACCTAAGCCGGATAACGCTCCAACAACTGTCGCGCAATAATAATGCGCTGTAACTCGTTGGTGCCTTCACCCACCACCAGCAATGGCGCGTCGCGATAGTAACGTTCGATTTCATTTTCCGGTGAATACCCGTAAGCACCGTGAATACGCAGCGCTTCATTAGCGTTGGCCATCGCCGCTTCTGTCGCAAACAACTTGGCCATGCCCGCTTCCATATCACAGCGCTCACCACTGTCATAGGCCTGGGCTGCGCGGGCGGTTAACAAACGCGCCGCTTCCACCTGGGTCGCCATGTCCGCCAACTTGATCTGAATAGCCTGGTGCTGCCCGATGGGTTGCCCGAACGTCTCCCGTACCTGCGCATACTTCACGCTGGCCTGCATGGCCGCCAGCGCTACCCCCACACCGCGGGCAGCAACATTGATGCGGCCGAGGGCCAGGCCCGCGAGGATCTGCTGCAGGCCCCGTCCTTCCGTTTCACCGACAAGGTTTGCGACGGGCACGCGCACATCGTCAAAGTACACTTCGCCGGTATCAATGCCTTTGTAACCCAGTTTGCTTAATTTGCTGGCCTGATAACCCCAGCGCTTCTCAACAATCAGCAGGCTCATGCCACGATGGCGGGGTTCAGCCTGCGTATCGGTTTTGACCAGCACCGCAAGCACGTTGCCCTGCACCGCGTTTGTGATCCATTGTTTAGTACCCTGGATCACGTAGCTATCATCCTCACGCCGCGCGCTTGTACGAATGGCCTGCAGATCCGTACCGCAATCCGGCTCGGTTAAGGCAATACCTCCCCGCAATTCGCCTTGCGCCAGACGCGGCAGGTACTGCTCCTTAAGACGCTCGCTGGCAAACTTTTCAATGGCCGCACACATGATCAGGTGCGAATTAAAAATCCCGGAGATCGACATCCAGACTGCAGCTACCCGCTCCACAATTTTGGCATAGGTGGTCGCGGAGAGCCCCAGCCCCCCATACTGCTGACCTATGGTGGCCCCAAACAGGCCCAGCGTGCGCATCTTCTCAACAATTTCGTGCGGGTATTCATCCGCCAGTTCCAGAGCTTTGGCGTAAGGCTGCACGTCTCGTTGCAGAAACTTGTCAACCGCCGCCAGAATGACCTGGTCATCATGCTCACTCATCTGCGCATTCCCCCATCCACTTCAGACATTAGTAATCCAGCGCATCGTCCACCGCGTGACCGCGCTTGGGTATCAGCATGGACCGTTTGAAGCTGATGACCTGGGTGCCGTCCTGCTTTTTACCAATCGTTTCCACCGTCACAATCCCCTGATTAGGACGCGATTTAGATTCACGGATGCTTAAAACTTTAGATTCTGCGTAGAGTGTATCGCCAACAAACACCGGACCGGTCAAACGCACCTCATCCCAGCCCAGGTTCGCGACGGTTTTCTGCGAAATATCTGACACCGACATGCCGGTCACAACAGAAATGGTCAGGCAGGAGTTCACCAGCACTTGGCCAAACTCGCTTTTGCCGCCGTATTCCCGGTCAAAATGGAGCGGGTGCTGATTCATCGTCAGCAGCGTAAACCAAGTGTTATCGGTTTCTGTTATGCTGCGCCCCGGGCGATGCTCATAAACGTCGCCTTCGGTAAAATCCTCCAGATAACGTCCGTACGACTCGCGATAACGTTGTGGCCCAACCGGCTTTGCTTCGGCAACCATGTATGACTCCTGTTTTTACTATTATTGATTGGTATGACTGTTCGAGAACGCGCATGTCTACCAGGCTGCTTTGCGCGTAGAACCCCCCGGGCCACTGTACGACGCGGTATAACCCGGCGTCACCTGAAACAGGTCCTGGGGCATGTGCGCGCGCAAGTTATGCCAGGCTGCTACCAGGGCATCCTCAGCCGCATAGTCAAAGGGATCCTGCAGAACTTTCTCACCATACTCGCCAATGGGGTTGTCCACATACCAGCGCGCTGCGTCTGTCAGCCCGGCAACCGGGTCGACGATATCCCGGTAGCCCAGGTCCTGTTTAATTTTGCTGAGATCAAAGACGCGATGTGCAGACCAGGGTTGTCCCATCAATGGCCGGGCGCACACGGCCAGATCGTAGGGCATGGAGATAATTTCCAGGTCGTAATCCAGAGCCTCCGCACAGATCTGCACCACTTGTTTCAAGCTCATGACCTTTTCATCACCACAGTTGTAGATCTGTCCCCTGGCTGTTGCTTCGTGATCCACGCTGAGCAGCACTGCGTGCGCCATGTTGGCGGCACAACCGTGGTGATTCAATGCCAGGCCGGCATCAGGCAGTACGATAAAGGGACGTTTGTCTAAAACTCGCTTAACAATCGGCCATTCGCGCGGCGCTATCTGATAGCGACCGTAGATGTAGGGGTAACGGAAGTGTGTGGCGTCAGGGTGGTGGTCAAAGACCACAGCTTCACTCTGCAGGACCCGATACCCTTTGCCATCCTCTGTTTCACTGCGGGTTTTTGGCGCGTCTTCCGGCACCGGGACCATCATGCCGTAGGGCCACAACGCTTCAGCATTCATGTAGCCCCGGTATGCGGGACCCCCGCCTACTGAATAGAAACGCCCAGTGCGACCACGCATAATCTCCGCCACCCGTCGCAGACGTCCGTAGGTAGCAATGGTGATATCCCAGGTGCGCTCTCCTACGGCTGCGCGCAGCTGCGCATCATCAAACGGGTTGGTGTGAATGTGCTCCACCTGGTCGGGGATTTCATCCACTTCATGATTACCGGTGTGCAAAATAGCCACCTGATAACCCCGCTCGATCAAGCCGTTGACAATAAAATGTCCGGTCGGGCCGGTGCCGCCAATGACTAGTGCCTGCAAAAAATCTTACCTCTTGAGTCGACGCGCATGATCAGCCATGCTGGCCTGACCATGCTATGAATTTTCCGGAGAGTTTGCCATGTCCAATCCAGCGCCAGGATTTGAGAAACACCCAAACTATGAAGTCAACATGGTTCCGATAGCAGAAGAACTACTGGTTAAAGTTGGCGACCAGGTTATTGCCCGCAGCCAACGCGCGGTTGAGCTGCAAGAGACCAAACACCGGCCGGTGTGGTATATGCCGCTGGCAGATGTTGATGCCAACCTTATCAAGCCCACCAGCACAGACACCTATTGTCCATTTAAAGGACACGCCAGCTATTGGTCTGTTGTGCTGCCGGATCAGACCATCGAGGATGCTATCTGGGCTTACGAAGCACCCTACGATGAGTGCGCAGACATTGCCGGTTACGCTTCGTTTTATACCAACAAAGTTGACCTGTTTATTGCCGGCGAACCGGCGCACAAAGACGGTCCGGGGTTTACCTAACGGCCCTGGTACTGCGGCTCACGTTTTTCGAGAAACGCAGCGACCCCTTCTTTGGAATCTTCTGTTTCACGCAAGCGCTGAATCTGTTGACTGGCCCAGCGCCCGGTGTCACGCCAGTCTGGCTCCAGGGTGCGGCGTAAACCCGCTTTCAACGCCTGCACAGCGAGCGGTGGGTTCCGCGCAATCTTCTGCGCCACTGCCATGGCCGTGGCCAGATGTTCATCGTGCGGTACAACCCGGCTGACCAAGCCCATCTGTAGGGCTGTCTCGGCATCAATAACATCTCCGGTAAACAACAGTTCCGCTGCACGCTCACGCCCCACCAGTTGCGCCAACCGCCCCAAGCCTGGCGCGTCACAACACAAACCGCGCACCACAAACAGCTCGCCAAATTTGGCGTTTGCAGACGCGACTCGGATGTCGGCCATGAGCGCCAGTTCCATACCCCAGCCCACTGCCGGACCGTTTACCGCGGCGATCACGGGAATGTCTGTATGCAGCAGGGCATCTGCTGCGGGGGTCAAGCCGCCGCTGCGCTGCGATCGTGCTTTAAAATCTTCCGGGGCCGGCGCCGCGCTGCCAAGAATCTGCTTAACATCATCACCGGCACAAAACGCACGCCCTGTCCCGGTAATCACCAGGGCGCGGGCCTGACTGCTACGGACGGTATCTTCCAGTTCAGCATAAAGCTGGTAAGTCATGGAGTTCATCGCCTCCGGACGATTTAACGTAATAACGCCAACGTATTCCTGCTCTTCATAGAGCAATGGCTGCGCTTCTGCCGACATATCCTCTCCCGATGCTGTTCCGTTGTCGGCAGCCAGTCTGCCTGTTTTCCCTCTGTGTTGCACCCACACGCGGCGATTGCTACCTTGCAGGCTAACTTCTGCGACGGGCGTCAATCTGATGCAAACACGCGAGCCAATCGATTACATACAGCGCACGCATGACCAATACAAAGCTCTGGGTTACCCAGCCTACCAGTGGGTACGCAGCGACACCCCACCCCCGTTTACCACGCTGACCAAGCCGCTCGCCCAAAGCCGGGTGGGCCTGATTGCTTCCGGCGGCGTTTACCAGCACGGCCAGATTGCCTTTCACTTCAAGGATGATTTGAGCTACCGGGAAATTGATACCAGCATTGCAACAGCAGAACTACGGGCCACCCATTTCGCTTACGATCTGACTGACGCCCGGGCTGACGCTAACGTCGTATTTCCATTGGACACCCTGCGGCGCTGCGTTGCCGCCGGGGAATTAGGCAGTCTGGCGGAAACGGCCTACACATTCATGGGCGGTATCTATTCGAGCCGCAAGGTCCGCGACATTCTGGCACCAGCATTGGCGGAGCGCCTGCAGAAAGATGAAGTGGACGTTGCCTTGCTGGTCCCTGTCTGACCCGTATGTCATCAGTCCGTGGGACTGATTGCGAGAGAAATTGAATCAAGGGGTATCCCCACATTGTGCTTTTCCAGCGCACTGTCGATTACCCAGGCGGTTAACCCGCCGCGGGCGGTGTACCTGGACTATCCGCTGGGCCATACCACCGGCAAAGTGGCCGATCCTGAGAATCAGACGGCCATCATGCACGCAGCGCTGCAGGCTTTTGTGGATATCCGCCATCCCGGCGAAATCAGCAACTTAGATTTTCACTGGTCAGCAGACGACAGTTGGAAAGACCGGGTGATGCGCCCGTCCCCGGCAGCGGATTCAGCCGATGACTCGGCCGGTGCAGATGATACCCACAAAGACGACCGGGTGGCACGCCTGGCCACCCCGCAGTATCAAACCGCAGCGGATGCACAGGCGGCAGATCCGGCCTGTCCCACTTGCGTATTTCTGGAGTCCTGAGCATGAAAGTCGGCATTGCCATGATGAGCCACGAAACCAATACGTTTTCTCCGGTGATTACTGATCTTGCCAGGTTTTCGGGCGGGCGTGATTATCCACTGCAGGGCCCGGCTGCCATCGAGGTTTTTCGCGACACGGCTTCCTGCCTGGGTGGATACATCGAAGTTGCTGAGGCTCGAGGAGCTGACGTTGTCATGGGTATCGCCGCCGGCGCACCTCCCAGTGGACCCGTAGAGGACGATTGCTACCGCTATATGTGTGACGCTATTTTGTCCCTCGCCGCTGAGGTGGACGCCCTCCTCCTGGACCTGCATGGCGCCATGGTGACAAAAACCTACGCCGACGGTGAAGGCGAATTGTTACGGCGCATCCGTCAGGCGCAACCAGAGCTGCCCATCGGCGTGAGTCTAGACATGCACGCCAACGTGACACAGCAGATGGTGGCAAACTGCAACGTCTTAACCGGTTACCACACGTACCCTCACATCGATATGGACGGCACAGCCAGACGGGCGGCACAGGTATTCTTCGACATGCTGGAAGGTAAGGTCCAGCCGGTGATGCACTGGGAAAACGCACCCATGCTGCCCCACGTGATGCGCCAGGGCACCGACGACTACCCTAACAGCGAACTGCAGCAACGCGCCCTGCAACTTGAACAGTCCGATTGCCTAGGCGTCAGCTTGTTTACCGGTTTCCCACATGCAGACATACCGGATGCTGGTCTGTCCGTGGTGGTGATCACCGATGCGGACACCGTCAGCGCAGCGAACTACGCCAGCGAACTGCTAGACAGCGCCTGGCAGGACCGGGAAAAGTTCGTGTACCAGATTGAACCACTGGAAGATTCAATGCAGCGCGCCGCCGCAGCGGCAGCCTCTCCGGGCGATGGCCCGGTGATTATCCTGGATCACTATGACAACACCGCATCCGGCGGCACCATGGATACCACAGAGGTGCTGGAGGCCGTGCTGGCGGCGGGTCTGGAAGACGTGGCTGTGTTTGGTTTTTATGACCCGGAGGTGGTGCAACAGTTGGTAACAGCCGGTGTCGGGGCAACTGTCACCGTGGAACTGGGTGGCAAACTGCCAATGCCGGCCCTGCAGGAACAAAGCAAAAGCCTGACCCTGACGGGCGAGGTCAAATTGATCTCTAACGGCAAATTTAAAGCGCGGGTCGAGATGTCTCGCGGTCTGACTATTAACATGGGTACCAGTGCGGTTTTGTCGGTACAGGGGGTGGACATCGCCATCATTTCCCGACATATCGAACCCTACGATCCGGAGTGTTTCAGAAGCCTGGGTATGGAACCCAGCCAGCGCCGTTATCTGATGCTGAAAAGCCGCATCCACTATCGCGTTGGCTTCAAACCACTGGCGAAGGACATTATTGAATGCGCAGGACGGGGGGTATGTACCTCAGACTACAACGAAGTGGTATTCGAAAACGTGCGCCGACCGATTTATCCGTTAGACGGTGCACTCACCGGCAGCAACGTCACCCGCAGTGAGTTTGCAAAACAGTGAGCCATACGTGTCAGACCCACCAAGTCAGACCTACCAGAGCAGACCTACCAGGGCAGACTTACCAATCCAGATCATCCGGCACCTTGAACTTGGCGTAATACTCGTCATCCTCCGAGGGGGGTTCGCTCTCTTTGTTGTGTGCGACGATGATGCGCTTAGGGTCACGCTGGGCCACTTTGTCAGCCACCTTGGGCAACAAAAAGTGATAATTGCCGTCATTGTTCACAATAATCAGCTGCCCACTGCTTAAGGCCTGTAGCTGCTGTTGGGTGACGTAGAGCTTCTTAATGCGTTTACCGTGCACAAAGTTATACGGATGCGCGTCATCATCCGGCGCTTTGACGCGTTGATCGTTCTGCAGAATAAGCTGCTTCAACTCCGCCCGCAGCGCTTTGGCCGCGTACTTTTCGTTACGCTGTTGAGCCAACTCGCGATCTCTGGCGGCTTTACGGGCCTGCTGATCTTTTGCGCGCGCCCGCACTTTGTCCTGTTCGGTCGGTTCTACAGATGATTTCTGGCGCTGTTTGCCACCGCGTTTTTTGGCCTGCGCTTCCGCGCGTTGCTGCCGCTCTGCCTTTTTGGCCTGCGCCCCGGTCGCCAGGCCAGCTTTGACCAGTTGATCTCTCAGGCTTTCACCCATCCGCAGGGTCTCCTTATGGGGCGTGGCTAAACAAATATTTTAGGGGAGCGTCCGGAAGCGGACAACTGCATTTGTGTAATGCGTCAAGGGTCCGCCAACGATGCAGCCGGCTTACTTAGCGCCGCCTGTCGACAAATTTGCCAGCCAATCAGACCACAGAGCAGAATGCCGGTGTTACCCACAAAATCCAGAAGCATCCAGTGGGTAAACACGGGTTGGACAAAAACAAAGTAGTAGTTGAACGCAAAAAACGGTAACGAGCCCACCAGGCCAAAGATGAGAAAAGTACGTGCAGTAAACCGGCTGAACCAGATGACCGTGCCGCAAAGGATCGCCTGCGCACCAAAACAACCAATAAAAATGGCAACCGTGAGCGCATTCATTCTGAATTCCGGGCGGATCACCATTTGTTCAACACTTGTTGGAAAAAACAGCGCCCAGCCGCCCAGCCCGATAAAAATGCCCGCCAGGATTCGCTGCACCATCAACGCAGCTTGTGGGCTCCCGTTGTCCATCGCTTACCCCTCGATTTTGAACGACACCCAAACCGTCGCTGACACGGTTATGTTCTCCGGCACAAAGAACAGCGGTTCAAAGTCTTTGACGCTGGCTGCGCCAAAGCTGCGCATCATTTCTGCATCAGCCCGTCCCGCCATTCTCTGTTGAAACGGTATCTGGGACGGTAGCTGTTCTTCACCAATCTCGTAGGGTGCACCCGCCTGTACCCCAAGGCCCGCAGCAATTTCTTCAGCCTTTTTACGGGCGTTCTGCGTTGCCGCTTTGAGCGCGCGGGTTTTCAGTATGATGGGATCGTCCACGCCAGTTCTCGGTGAGCGAATTTCGGTTACACCCGCGCGGGTCAAGGCTTCCATCAACAGCTCGTAACGCGCCAACTCACGCAACTTGATCGTCATTGTGCGATTGGCCGCAATCCCCACAGTTTTTTCGTTGTTACCGCGTTCGTATTCAACGCGGCGTTGCACGGCGATGCCACTGAAGGCAAGATCCTGTTGTTCTATTTTGAAGCGTTTAAGGGCCTTGATGACCTCGCGGGCGTTTTTATCCACGGCTTGTTTTGCCTCAGCGACCGTGGGGAACTCCGCATACACAATGGCGTCCACCTGCACAAAGTCTGGTGGTACCTCAGTAGTTGCTTCACCTTTGACGCGAATAACGGACGGGTCAGCTACAGCAAGGGATGACACCAGCCAGAGCCCGAGTAGCGTGATATGACGCATGGCATGTTCCTCAACTCACAATGGTCATCAGCATAACAGAAGGAAGCTGAACCGGGGCCTAACGGGACCAAGACCCAGATGGGTTTGCGCTGGTGGCGGCCAGGCTTTAATGTGCGATTTTGTTTAGGGAGCGGCAGGCTATGGCCATTTACCTCTGGCTCAAAGCCATACATATTATTTTTGTTGTCGCCTGGATGGCTGGCATGTTGATTTACCCCCGCTACAAACTGCACCAGTTGAGCAGTCAACCCGGTGAGCCGCTGTTTGACACCATGGCGGACGCCTCAGCACGCCTGCGACGGATTATTCTGACCCCCAGCATGTTGATTGTCTGGATTCTTGGGATTGGCCTGATCGCCCACAATACGGCGCTACTCAGCACGGGATGGCTGTGGCTGAAAATTGTTCTGGTCCTGGCGTTATCCGGCATCCACGGCTTTTTCATCAGCCTGGGTCGCAAAATAGATCAAGGTGATGCCAGCGTTTCCACTGCCCGTCTGAAGATGCTGAATGAGCTGCCTTTTGTGCTGATGATTCTGATTGTTATTCTGGTGGTGGTACGGCCTTTCTAGCGGCATGCCGTGGAGAGACCGAAGAAAAGACTACCTCATCTGGGAAGACGCAGGCAGGCTGTGACTGATTGCCCGGACCGCTGTGAATACATCCGTGTACGCTGCCGAGCGGCGGCCCGAAGAAAAGGAACTACGTCATCTGGGAAGACGCAGGCACGCTGTGACTGAACGCCCGGACCGCTGTGAATACATCCGTGTACGCTGCCGCGGCGACGTCCTGTCGCCGAGGCTCCAGTCATTCAGTCACAGCCCGCCTGCTGGGTTTTCCCAGTAGCGGTTTTTTTTCGTTCGGTGTGCTCGTGGGCGGCTTGCACGCCGCCACGTCACATGCGGACGGATCGTTGAGGTAGTTGGGGTGAGCGGGTGGCAAGCTCGTGGGGGTGTTTGGGTAGGGAGGGCGTTCGCGCCGTCCCTGGCGAAGGGTTAACCGTTGAGATTAGCTCCAGGCTTCGCGTCAACGTGGGCGGCTTGCACGCCGCCACGTTGCATGCGGACGGATCGTTGAGGTAGTTGGGGTGAGCGGGATGCTAGCTCGTGGGGGTTTTTCGGTAGAGAGCACGTTCGCGCCGTCCCTGGCGAAGGGTTAACCGTTGAGATTAGCCCCAGGCTTCGCGTCAACGTGGGCGGCTTGCACGCCGCCACGTTGCATGCGGACGGATCGTTGAGGTAGTTGGGGTGAGCGGGATGCTAGCTCGTGGGGGTGTTTCGGTAGAGAGCGCGTTCGCGCCGTCCCTGGCGAAGGGTTAACCGTTGATACTAGCTCCAGGCTTCGCGTCAACGTGGGCGGCTTGCACGCCGCCCACTGCGAAGCCGTGATTTGCGGAGCAAATCACCCCCCGAAGTCGTCAAGGTGGATGTTTTCGGGTTCTACACCGAGGTCGTCCAGCATCTGCAGTACAGCGGCTGTCATGGGCGGTGGTCCACACAGATAGTACTCACAATCTTCCGGGCTGGGATGGTCTTTGAGATAATTGTCATAAACCACCTGGTGAATAAAACCAACGTGTCCTTCAAAGTTATCTTCGGGTAAGGGATCAGAAAGCGCGACATGCCATTCGAAGTTGTCGTGCTTGCCCGCCAGTTCGTCAAATTCTTCCGTGTAGAACATCTCACGCAGCGAGCGGGCGCCGTACCAGTAGCTCATCTTGCACTCGGAGTGTTTGCGCTTAAGTTCATCAAAGATTTGCGAACGCAACGGCGCCATACCAGCACCACCACCAATCCAGATTTTTTCTGCGGGGGTATCCTGCACAAAAAACTCACCATACGGGCCAAATACGGTCAGCTTGTCGCCGGGTTTCAAATTAAATACATATGACGACATGGCGCCCGGCGGTACATCCATACCCGGCGGCGGGCTGGCCACGCGAATGTTGAACTTCAGAATACCTTTCTCTTCCGGGTAGTTCGCCATGGAGTAAGCGCGAATCGTTTCTTCGTCCACCTTGGCATGGTATTTCCAGATGTCGAAACGATCCCAGTCTTCGTGGTATTCCTCTTCAACATCAATTTCTTTGTAGTCCATTTCGTAGGGAGGAATTTCCAGCTGGACATATCCCCCCGCGCGGAAAGCAACGTCTTCACCCTCTGGCAACTTGAGGTTCAGCTCTTTAATAAAGGTTGCCACGTTGGGATTGGACATGACCTCACATTCCCAACGTTTAACGCCAATGGCGTCATCGGGAATTTCAATTTTCATATCCTGTTTCACCGCAACCTGGCAGGACAGGCGCCAGTCGTCGCGAATTTCACCACGGGTAAAGTGGCCTTCTTCAGTAGACAGAATGCTGCCACCGCCGTCCATCACCCGACAGCGGCATTGCGCACATGTACCACCGCCACCACAGGCGCTGGCCAGGAAAATGCCCTTGGCCGCCAGTGTCCCCAGCAGCTTACCGCCGGCAGGTACCTGCACCGACTTATCCGGATCGTCATTGATGAAGATAGTGACATCACCAGAACTGACCAGACGCGCCCGGGCAAACAAGATCACCCCAACCAAGGTCAGAACCGTTACGGTAAACATCACTACACCCAGTAAAACCGTGGTATCCATACTATTTCCTAACTCGATCCTCTAAATTAAAACCGTTCAATACGCGCGGCGCTAAATATCGATGCCGCCAAAGGACATAAAACACAGGCTCAGCAGCCCGACGGAAATAAAGGTGATGCCCAGACCGCGCAAACCATCCGGCACATCACTGTATTTCAATTTTTCTCGTACACCGGCCAATGCTGCAATCGCCAAGGCCCAGCCGACGCCCGCACCCAAGCCAAACACAGCACTTTCGGCAAACGTCTGATCCTGCTCGACCATGATGAGCGTCGCTCCAAGAATGGCGCAGTTCACGGTAATTAGAGGCAGGAATACACCCAGGGCGTTGTAGAGCGCCGGAACATAACGATCCAGCACCATCTCCAGAATCTGTACCATCGCCGCAATGACGCCGATATAGGACAGCAGACCCAGGAAACTCAGGTCTACATCGGGGAATCCCGCCCAAGCCAGCGCACCCTCACGCAGTAAGCCGTTGAATATCAGGTTGTTGACAGGGACGGTAATGCCCAGCACTACAATGACCGCAATCCCGAGCCCTATCGCTGTGGAGATTTTCTTGGAGATGGCAATGAACGTACACATGCCCAGAAAAAACGTCAGCGCCATGTTTTCAATGAACACGGCACGGACGAAGATGCCTAAGAAATGTTCCATGCTTACATGGCCTCCCGGTACTGTACGTTCGCCGCAATCTCGTATTCGGGCTCTTCCACCTGCTCGGTTTTCCAGGCGCGAATCGCCCAGATGAACAAGCCGATAATGAAGAAGGCGCTTGGTGACAGCAGAAGCATGCCGTTGGCCTGGTACCAGCCGCCGTTGCTGACCGTCGGCAAAATCTCAAAGCCGAGCAGCGTACCGGCACCCAGCGGCTCGCGTATCAAGGCCACTCCAACAAGAATCAGGCTGTAGCCCAGCGCGTTGCCAAACCCGTCCAGTGCGGACAACATGGGCCAGTTCTGCATCGCGAACGCTTCCGCCCGCCCCATAACGATACAGTTGGTAATGATCAGACCAACAAATACCGACAGACTTTTCGATATATCGTAAGCCACTGCCTGCAGCGTCTGATCCACCACTATCACCAGCGAGGCGATAATGGTCATCTGCACAATGATGCGAATATTGGTGGGCACACGATGGCGGACCAGCGATACAGCCAGGTTAGACATCGTGCAGACAAATATTACTGCGGCACACATCACCAATGTCTGCGACATACTGATGGTGACCGCCAGTGCGGAACAGATACCCAATACCTGCAGGGCGATGGGGTTGTTGTTGAAAATAGGATCGACTAATACTTCTTTATGACTTGCCATGTCTGCCTCGCCTTACGCGTTGTTCGCTTTCAGTCGCGCGATGTATGGACCAAAGCCCATGTCGCCGGTCCAGAAATTAACCAGGTTCTCCACACCACGTGTGGTGAAGGTCGCACCGGAAAGTGCGTCCACTTCATAAGCGGCCATCGGATCATCTGCCGCCAGACGCCGCTTCACAATGCGCACGCTGGGTGTGCCCTCGGTGTCGTAGAGTTGCACGCCGGTCCAGCTGGCTTTCCAGTTGGGGTTATCCACTTCTCCACCTAACCCGGGGGTTTCCTTGTGGGAGTAAAATCCGAGGCCCGAAATGGTCTGCAGGTCTGCGTCCAGCGCCAGGTAGCCCAAGAGAGTGCCCCAGAGTCCATAACCGCGCACGGGGATTACCAGCTTTTCAATATCTTCACCATTGGTCTTGATGTACACCAGCGATACGTTCTCACGGCGTCGCAGGGTGGCCACATCCTGCTCCGGTGTCAGAGCAATCGACAGCGCCGGATCTTTGGCAGCCCGCAGCGGATCGAAGGTTTCAGGATCAATATCATCCAGATACTCACCCGTATCCAGATCAACCACACGAACGGTGAACTCCGCAAACAGATCGTCCACAGTGCGTCCATCTGCAGTAGTGGTGCTGTCTTCTGGCAACATACCCGCGGCGCGCAGAATGTTCTGCTTCTGGTCCAACGCTTTGTTGGCCAACTGTTGCGGTTTTAGTGCAACCGCAATCCCGGACACGATGATTGAACACACCAGACACAGGGCCAGTGCGACAATAAAGGTGTTACTCAGGCTGTCCTTATCAAAACTAGCCACGTGCTAACCTCCGCTTAATATTCGACTGCACCACAAAGTGGTCGATCAGGGGCGCAAACAGATTGCCGAAGAGTATGGCCAGCATCATGCCTTCCGGGAACGCTGGGTTAACGACCCGTATCAACACACACATCAGGCCAATCAGCCCCCCATACAACCAGCGCCCGGTATTTGTCATTGCCGCTGACACGGGATCGGTGGCCATGAACACAGCCCCAAACGCAAAGCCGCCCAATACCAGATGCCAGTCCCAGGTCATGGTAAACATGGGATTGGTGGACGGAATCAAATTGAATAGTGTGGCAGTTGCTGCCATGCCGACCAGCGTGCCCAGCATCACACGGTAAGAGGCTATTCTAGTCATGCAGAGAATCAGCGCCGCAATCAGAATCGCCAGCGTGGATGTTTCACCAATAGACCCGGGCATTGTGCCCAGGAAGGCCTGGCTCCACTGTACCCCGTAGTCAAGACCCACAGCGGCGTTACCCAGAGGTGTCGCCTGGGTGACCCCATCAACGGCCACCCAAACTGCATCGCCGGACATCGCGGCAGGGTAAGCGAAATAAAGGAATGCCCGTCCGGTCAGCGCCGGGTTGAGGAAGTTCTTGCCCGTACCGCCGAACACTTCTTTACCAATGACCACACCGAACATAATGCCCACTGCGGCCATCCACAATGGAATGGTGGGCGGCAGGGTCAGCGTGAACAGAATTGAAGTGACAAAAAAGCCTTCGTTGACTTCGTGTCCGCGCACGGAAGCAAACCAGATCTCAAACGCAATACCTGCACCAAACACCACCACGTAGAGCGGCAGGAAGTAAGCCAGACCATGCACCACACAGTCCCATAGACTGCTGGGATCGTAGCTGATCAAACCGTTCAGGAAGATGCCACGCCAGCCTTCGAGGGCGGTGACACCGGCTGCCTGCATCGCTTCGTTAGCGTTGGCGCCAATCACGTAACTGCCGACCAGTGCCGGAATCCAGGCACAGAACCAGACGGTCATCATGATTCGCTTCAAATCCAGGCCGTCGCGCACGTGCGCGGCACCACCGGTGACCTTACCCGGGGTGTATAAGGCCGTATCGATGGCTTCGTATGCCGGATAGAGTTTTTCCAGTTTGCCGCCTTTTTCAAAATTCGGCGCAATATCATCCATGAAGGAACGTAAGCTCATAATCTAACCCTCCTTCTCTATCTGAGTAAGCACGTCGCGCAACACCGGACCATATTCGTATTTACCCGGGCAAGCGTAGGTGCACAGGGCAATGTCATCTTCATCCAGTTCGAGGCAGCCGAGGTTGATGGCATTTTCCAGATCGCCTACCAATAGGCTGCGCAGGAGCTGTGTGGCCAGAATGTCCATGGGCATGACGGACTCAAAAGTACCAATGGGCACCATACCCCGCGGACTGCCATTGGTTGTGGTGCTGAAGCGCACACTTTTCTCACCCAACCACTTGGAAAGATAAATCGGAAACACGGAATGCCGGTTCAATCCCGGCGACAGATAGCCAAACAGACGGCGCTCGTTATCTTCCGGGAGCACCGACACCTGCAGATGGTAGCGGCCAAGGAAATCCACCGGGCTTTGCGCGGTCCGGCCGGCCAGAACAGAGCCCGAAATCACCCGCTGGGTGCCCACTTCCAGTTCACCAGCTGTCAGCTCTTCCAGATTGGCGCCAACCACTGTGCGCAACAGGCGTGGATTGCTGGCCCCGGGGCCACCGAGCGCCACAATGCGATCACTCAGGATCCGCCCGGTCAGAAACAGAGCGCCAATCGCAATCACGTCCTGATAGTTCAGATACCAGACGAGTTTGTCAGCACTGACCGGGTCAAGAAAATGTATATGCGTGCCCGGCAAGCCAGACGGGTGTGGGCCACTGAATTCATGCGTGGCAATTTTTGCATCGTTGCCAGTAGGCAGGAACTTACCGGCATCATGACAAACAAACACCGCGCCCGAGGTCAGCTTGGCCAGCAGGTCCAGCCCTGCGGCAAATTCGGTGGCGTAGTCCGGGATAATCACACCCGGGTCTGCGGCCAGAGGGTTGCTGTCCATGGCGGTGACAAATATGGAACTCGGTTCCACTTGCGGATCGGGAACCTTCGCAAACGGACGCGTT